>JBBSFA010000127.1:0-7148 GCA_038239185.1 Elainellales cyanobacterium
ATCGCCTGACCCTGGAAGATGGAAAAACGATCGACTGTACCGAAAACCATCGCCTCTTGACTCAGCAAGGCTGGCAAACAATGGGAACTGTGCTGAATTTGCTTACTGATCTCACTGGAAAAGTGGTCAGCCATCGGCAAGACTGTCATTTGCTAACTAATGGGGTTGTAGTCGGTGAGGGGCTTTACCGCGAGAAAAGTTGGCTACAGGCGAAATTGACTGCTGGGCTTACGGTTCGTCAAATTGCGGCTGAAGCAGGCTGTTCGATCGAAGCCGTCAAAAAGTGGGTTTACCTCCACGGTCTTCAGCTCAACAAATGTAAGTCTGGAACGCCTAATCCCTGGAATCGGGGGCTAAAAGGAGCCTATCAGTCAAATCTCACGCCTGAGCAACGTCGTCAAAGGCGGGAGCGCTCTCGCTGTTTTACGCGCCGAGGTGCGGACAGCAATTTTTGGAAAGGCGGTGTGACCGATGAGCGAACCACTGTAGGCGCATGGACTCGGACGATCGCACCACAGGTTCATGAGCGGTTTGACTATGTTTGTCAACGGTGCGGCATTCAAGGCGGCAGGCTCCATGCCCATCACTTGCTGCCTGTTTATGCCCATCCTGAAAAAGCCTACGATCTGAAAAATTTAGTCACAGTCTGTAAAGGCTGCCATGAATGGATTCACAGCCAGGGGCAAGAGCTAGCTTTCGCGCAAAACTTTGTGCCGATCGAGTCGCTACCTGAAAAACCGAAGCCGATCGGATATAAGCTGAAAGCCCACCCGGTGAGAGTGGCGCAGGTAAAATTTTTGGGACTCCAGAGAACTTATGATCTGGAAGTCGCGGGAGACTGGCACAATTTTGTAGCGAATGGAGTTGTTGTGCATAATTCTTTTCGTTATACAGGCAAGCGGATTAGCGATGTTGCAACAGGCGATCGCGACCTAGAAGAAGTCTTCTATCTGCGTCCGCTCGGCTCCTACACCGATCGCCAGGGCAAACGCTATGACTACACTGAGGAGCTACGCCAGCAAGATCTAGAGTGGTGTCTCAAAGCCTGCTACCGCTATCAGGAACGGATTCAGCAAGGTTTTTCTGAAGAACATGCGCGCAGCATCATTCCGTTTGATGTGCGGCAGCATTGGGTCATGTCTGCCAACGTGCGATCGCTGATGCATCTGCTCGATCTGCGGTGGAAACTAGATGCCCAGCTCGAAGCGCAGCAGCTTTGCGAGTTGATTTGGCAATCCTTCCACGAGTGGGTTCCGGCGATCGCAGATTGGTACGAAACCAATCGCGCCAAAAAAGCCAGACTTGCCCCATAGTGTGGGCTGATCTCTCAAAGAATCCCCTGCAAATCTAGCGTGAATCCAGGCAGTACATCCTCGCCGGAGAGCTGCGTTGGAGCCGTTAGAATCTGCGGGGGCTGTCCTGGACGATAGATTTCTACCTGCTGCACTTTGGGATCGAGCAGCCAGCCCAGCCGAGCGCCGTTCGCCAGATATTCTTGCAGTTTGTCTTGCAGCGATCGCAAGCTATCGGTTTCGGAGCGCAACTCTACGACGGAATCGGGACAGAGGGGCGGAAAGGTGCGACGGGCTTCGGGAGTTAGCGCGTTCCAGCGTTCTAGTGTGACCCAAGATGCATCGGGCGATCGAAATGCTCCATTCGGGAGCTGAAACATTGTAGAAGAGTCAAAGGCTTCTCCGGTGCCATCCCGATCAGTCCAGATTCCTAAGCGCTGGGTCAGTTTGCGATTGCGACTGCCGCTTTCTCCACCTGTTGGGGGCATGACAACCAGTTCTCCGGATGCGGTTCGTTCTAGTTTAGCGTCGGGATTGGCTTGGCACAGGGTATAAAACTGATCAGGAGTCAGTGGGATGAAAGGCTGAAGGGTGAGGACGATCGCGGTCATAGCGGCATTTTCCTGTGCGAATGCTTTAATAACGCTTGAGTACCATTATATCTTTTTCCTCCTGAAACCCAGGGAAAGCCATGCGTTTAAGCTTCTGCATGATCGTCAAAAACGAGGCGGAAAATTTGCCTCGCTGCCTTGCTAGCGTCAGAGACTTCGCAGATGAGCTGATTGTTTTAGACACTGGCTCAACCGATCGCACGATCGCGATCGCTCAATCTTTGGGCGCTCAAGTCCACTCTTTTGTCTGGACAAATGATTTTTCTGCCGCTCGTAATCAGGCGCTCAAGTACGTCACAGGCGACTGGGTGTTGGTGCTGGATGCGGATGAAGTCTTAGTTGCAGCGGCGATACCTAAGCTGCGGCAGGCGATGCAGCAAGAGAATGCGATCGCAATTAACCTGATCCGCCATGAAATTGGGGCGGCTCAATCGCCTTATTCTTTGGTTTCTCGCTTGTTTCGCCACCATCCAGCCTTGACTTTCTCGCGCCCCTATCACGCGATGATCGATGACAGCGTGGCGCAGTTGCTGCACCAAGAGCCGCAGTGGCAGGTGATTAACGTGCCAGAGGTTGCTATCTTGCACTATGGTTACGAGCCAGGGGCGATCGCCAGTCGCAACAAGTTGGAAACCGCTCGAACCACAATGGAAGGCTTTCTTGCCGCTCATCCCAACGATCCTTATGTCTGTAGCAAGTTGGGGGCGCTGTACGTCGAAATCAATCAGACTGAGCGAGGCATAGAGCTATTGCAGCGTGGGTTAAGCTCCCCATCGGATGCGCCTGTGCTGTATGAGTTGCATTACCATCTGGGCATTGCCTACAGCCGATCGCAACAGTTCACCCTAGCAGAGCACCACTATCGACAGGCGATCACGCAGCCTATCCTGGATTCTCTGAAGCTGGGAGCCTACAACAATCTCGGTAGCCTCCTGCACGCTCAAGGCAATTTTGCCGCCGCCCAAGCATTGTATGAACAGACGATCGCGATCGATCCAACTTTTGCGATCGGGCACTACAACCTGGGGATGGCTTTAAAGGCATCCGGGCAGCTAGAGGACGCGATCGCTCACTATCAGCAGGCAATTTCGCTGCATCCTGACTACGCCGAAGCTCACCAGAATCTAGGCGTGGCGCTGCTGAAGCTGGGCAGAGTGCCCGAAAGCCTTCAGGCATTCAGCCATGCGATCGCCCTGTATGACCAGCAAAATTCTGTGGAGGGCGATCGTCTGCGTCAAGGCTTACAGCAAATGGGCTTCCCGGTTAACCCCGCTCGTCTGCGTTAAGATATGTAACTAAGATATGCAACATAGATTTAAACTTCTCTCATGGAAACCGCAGTCGCATCGGTATATGGAGCCTATTGGCAGTGGCGAGGACAGACGATTTACTATGTCAAAGCTGGAAATTCTTTAGGGGAACCGGGGCGCGATCGTCCGCCGCTGCTGCTAGTTCACGGCTTTGGAGCCTCCACGGATCACTGGCGCAAAAACATTGCTGGACTAAGCCGATATTTTGAAGTTTGGGCGATCGATCTGCTGGGTTTCGGTCGGTCTACCAAGGCAGATATGAGCTACAGCGGCAATCTCTGGCGCGATCAGCTCCATGATTTCATTACCGAGGTGATTGGTCGCCCGGCGGTGCTGGCAGGTAACTCGTTGGGCGGCTATGCTTCGCTGTGTTTGGCAGCTCAACGTCCGGAGTCGGCAGTTGGGCTAATTTTACTGAACTGCGCGGGCGGCTTTACCAGCACCGAACCACCTGCGGAGCCGAATTCCTTCCGCAAGGCATTTTTGGAGACGGCGCGATCGCTCTTGCTGCTGCCGCTGCCGAGCTGGCTGGTGTTTCAGTATGCTCGGCAAAAATCGGTGATTCGGAAAACCCTGGAGAACGTTTATTTGGACAAGAGCGCCGTTACTGACCAGCTCGTTGAAGATATTTACCGCCCTTCTAATGATCCGGGCGCGGCGATCGTGTTTGCGGCGGTGTTCAAATCGCCTCATGGCGAGAAAATTGACAAGCTGCTGAGCCAAATGACCTGTCCGCTGCTGCTGCTGTGGGGCGAGGGCGATCCCTGGATCAACGCGAAGGCAAGTAGCCGCAAGTATCACCAGTTTTATTCGCAGATTACTGAGTATTTCTTGCAGGCGGGTCACTGTCCGCATGATGAAGTGCCAGATCAGGTGAATCCATTGATTCACGAGTGGATGCTGTCGTTAGAGGCAAGCAAGACAGGTTGAATCGTTGCCTTCAAGTAGAGCGGATGGCGCGGCTGTAGCGTCTTTGTGATTCCCAGACAATATAGCTCCGCCTGTTGAGCCAGCAATGCCAAAACAGCCCGATCGCGCCCATACAGCTTGCCCCAGTTGCCCCAAGCCAGAATAGTTCGATCGGCAGCTTGGACTGCCTCCAGCAGATGGCGATCGCAGTCGATGCCAATAGGTTCAGCAGCTTGTTTCAGGGCGATCGGCTGGGTTGCCCTCAATGCAAACAGATTAACGACCTCTAATGTGCCATAACCCCAAGCTTGGGCAAACTGAAGGCAGCGCCGAATCGTTGGATCGTTGGTTTGGGCATCGGCAGTGCTGGGGTTCAGCATCACAAACGCGATCCGAGGCGCATCTGCATCCCAACGCCGTAACAGGCTGTAGCGATAGGCTCCGGTTGGGTCAAGACTAGCGGCTTGGTGCATTTTTGATTCTTGCGGCTGATTAGCTGCCAAAACCTTAAGGTCTAGTTTCTGGGAGTCTAAGGCAAACCTATGCTAAGACAGTGATAATGCTAGAAGCGGTAATGCTGAAAACGGGAAGAATTTTCGCTCAGCCGCAGTCAACGTGGAATTCTTGAGCTTGGAGAAGCTGAAAGGCTTTTTTCAAGGTTATAACTACTTTAATCTCGTACACTCCGAAAGGAAAAACAGAGTCATGGGACTATTCGACCGTGTAAGCCGGGTTGTTCGATCGAACCTCAACGCTGCCGTCAGTGCTGCTGAAGATCCGGAAAAGATTCTCGACCAAGCCATTATTGACATGCAGGAAGACCTGGTGCAGTTGCGGCAGGCAGTCGCCACCGCGATCGCCAGCCAAAAGCGGATGCAGCAGCAGGTCAACCAATCCCAGACCGAAGCCAACAACTGGGATCAGCGCGCTCGTTTGGCTTTGCAAAAAGGGGACGAAAGTTTGGCGCGGGAAGCCCTCAACCGCAAAAAGGTGCAGGCAGAAACTGCAACCTCGCTCAAAACCCAGCTTGACCAGCAGGCTGGCACGGTAGACACGCTAAAGCGCAACCTGATTGGCTTAGAAGGCAAAATTTCTGAGGCAAAGACCAAGAAGGACATGCTCAAAGCCCGATCGCAGGCTGCTAAAGCCAACGAGCAACTGCAAAAAACAGTGGGCAACTTGGGCACCAGCAGCGCCATGGGCGCGTTTGAGCGGATGGAAGACAAAGTCCTGCAAATGGAGGCGCGATCGCAAGCTGCCGCCGAGTTAGCCGGGGCAGATCTAGAACAGCAGTTTATCCAGCTTGAGTCAGGCAGCGATGTAGATGACGAGCTAGCGGCAATGAAGGCACAGCTTTTGGGCGGTGCGGCTCCGAATCAGGCACAGTTGCCTGCTCAGCCAGCTTCTACCACCGCAGCGCCTAAAGACAATGTAGATGCTGAACTAGAAGCGCTGAAAACCCAATTAGACCAGCTCTAGGGAGCACGGATTTGATCAATATTGAATTTTGCGTAGGATGCGTTAGCGCAGCGTAACGCATCATTTCCAAGCTTGATGCGTTACGGCTAGCGCCTAACATATCCTACAAATTTGATGTGATTAAATTCTTGTTTCTAGGTAGATCAGATACTAAGGTGAAGCCGATCGCTAGTCGATCGGCACGGTCGATTGTCTGAAAACGCAAAGGAGAAGGGCGATCGCCTTTCTCCTTTTTCAGCGGCTAATTTCTTCACAAGCTAAAGAAAGGTAAAGTTTTAGTGGTTCAATCTTCAGCCATAAAAGCAGAACTTCACATGAGTAGCGTTCTTTCGATTCAAGATAGTGAGTTTACAACTGAAGTGCTCAATGCCTCGCAGCCCGTGCTGGTTTACTTTTGGGCATCCTGGTGTGGTCCCTGTCGGCTGATGTTGCCCGTGCTGGAATGGGCATCTAACCAATACAGCGATCGGCTCAAAATCGTCAAAATGGAGATCGATCCCAATCCTGAAACTGTGGCGCAATACCAAGTTGAGGGAGTTCCGGCTTTGCGGCTGTTTCAAGCGGGGCAGGTGATTGAATCATCCGAAGGGGCAATCAATCAGAAAAAGCTCGAAAGCTGGTTGCAGCCTCACCTCTCTGCCTAGCGATCGCTGAGCGCAAATTTTATGAATACCTGGATCGATACGGTTAAACAGTTTTATGTCCAGCGCTTCCGCGAATACTATGCAGCCCGGTACAAGGCATACCAGACGGGCAGCGAACTCAACGATCCCCATGAATTAGGGCAAGCGAATCTGGTTTCAGACGAAGATCGCGATCGCTTACCTGCCTCCATTCGCGAGTTTTGGGAAGTGGCGATCGCAGAAGGCGACAGCTACTATCCAGCGATCTACAAGCTGTCTGTCCAGGATCAAGAGTCTGTGCAGGAGCAAGACACCTACGCGCTGAGAATTACAACCGATGGGGATGACGGCTGGCTGGTGATCTTCGCCTCTGAGGGAAATCTGCTGGCTTCGGCTCAGACTTATATTGAAGTGATTATTTGGGCAGATGACGAAACTTTGAAATCCATCAATCCAGCAACTCTATTGAAAACGCCTTTACCAGGAATTGAAGCGGCGGCTAGCCAAACCCTTTGGGGTCAAGCGATCGAGGGTTAATCCGCTAGCTCTACCGACAAAGCCGCCAGTGGGATTTCTTCCACCCGCGAGAGTTTCTCTGCCACTAGCAACGGCTGGCTGTTGCTGCCAGAGAGCTGACGTAGCAGCTTTGGGCGAGGGTCATGCAGTAGGTAAATAATGCGATCGCCAATCTGCCATTCTTCCGTGCTAGCGACAATGCCTAGCTGCTCGTCTCGCTCTAACAAGACTGGCACTAGCTCTTCTGCCCGGATCAATGCCTTAAGGTGAGCCTGCTGAAACTGAAAATTGTCCTCCCGCAGCGTCGTTTCACCCAGCTTCACAGCTTTGTCGCTCAGATAGGCATTCCAGGGCTTGAGCGCCAGCTTGGGTGTGAAAGCCTGCTGGACTTTGGTGGAGCTGACAGCG
>JBBSFA010000128.1:0-7148 GCA_038239185.1 Elainellales cyanobacterium
AAACACCTCCTGTCCGCCGATCTGGAAAGACTCTAGCTGAGTCCCGACAGGCGGAGTCGCATCCGTGACCAAAATCAGCCTGTCTCGCTTGATTTTTTGCACTAGCCGAATCGACTCAAAATGCACATGCTGACCATCCGCAATCATGCCAGCATAAACCGATTCGCAGTTCAAAACCGCGCCCACCAGCCCCGGATTCCTGCCCTGCCAGGGAGACATCGCGTTAAACAAATGGGTCGCCATTTGCACCCCTGCCTTGAACCCAGCGATCGCCTGTTCATAGGTCGCGTCGGTATGTCCAGCGGAAACAATAATGCCTCGATCGGCTAGCAGCTTAATCTCTGCGGTCTCTAGCATTTCAGGCGCGATCGTGATCAGCCGCACTACCTCTCGACCTGCCGCCGCGATCGCTTCTAGCATGGCGCGATCGGGCTTGCGGATATAGGCTTCGTTATGAATCCCTTTGCGCTTCGGATTCAGATAAGGTCCTTCCAGATGCAGCCC
Source organism: Elainellales cyanobacterium (assembly GCA_038239185.1). Classification (GTDB taxonomy): domain Bacteria; phylum Cyanobacteriota; class Cyanobacteriia; order Elainellales; family Elainellaceae; genus FACHB-886. The sequence continues at coordinate 505 of JBBSFA010000128.1, forward strand.
CAGCACGCTGTAACCCTGCTGCTGCCGATAGGATTTCACCAGTTCTAGAGCCGCCAGCATATCCACATCGGGCGCAGTAATCAACGTGGGCAAGTAGCTTGTCGTGCCGCTTTTCAGATTCGTCTGGTGCATGATATCCAGCGTTTCAGCGGTGATGACATCATTGAACATGACCCCACCACAGCCGTTGAGCTGGAGATCAATAAATCCCGGTGCGACGCGATCGCCGTTCAGATCAATCACCCGACAGGCTGGCAGATTGGCAGGCGCAACTAAGTCAACAATTTTGTCGCCCTCAATTAGCAACGCCCGATCGCTGAGTTCGCGATCGCCAGTATACACAGTGCAGTGAGTCAGGGCGTACATTTAGTGTGGATTAGGGAAATATCGGACTGTCTCGTTCTAGATCTTTGAAGTATCTAACAGTTTTCACTTTTAATTCCACTGTGGCATCTTCATCGCAAACGATCGCGCTGTGCGGATGCAGTTGCAGAGCGGAGACTGTCCACAAATGATTGACTCCCTCTTCGATCGCATGTTGCAAGGCCGTAGCTTTGTTTACCCCTTGCACCAGCAGCAGCACCTCAACGGCATCCAGAATCGTGCCCACTCCAACCGTCAGCGCTTGTTTCGGCACTTTGTCAAGGTCATTCTCGAAGAACCGAGCGTTGGCAATTTTGGTGCTGTGGGTGAGCGCTTTGACCCGCGTGCGGGATTCTAGCGAGGAGCCAGGTTCATTAAAGGCAATGTGCCCATCTGCGCCCACGCCGCCCAGCAGAAGCTCAATACCGCCGTAGGAGTTAATCATTGCCTCATAGCGATCGCATTCCTCTTCCAGATCGGGGGCGTTACCGTTCAGGATATTAATATTCTCATTGGGAATGTCCAGATGCTCAAATAAATTCCGGTACATGCAAGCGCGATAGCTTTCGGGGTGACCTTCCGGCAGACCCACATACTCATCCAGGTTGAAAGTCACCACATGTTTAAAGCTAAGAGCGCCGCTTTGACACAGCTCAATCAGCTTTTTGTAGAGTGCGATCGGCGTTCCACCCGTGGGCAATCCTAAAACAAACGGATCTTCTTCTGTTGGAGCATAGGTTTGAATCCGATCTTGAATATAGTGGGCTACTAGATCAGCTACAGCCCCTTGACTCTCACGAATCACTAAACGCATAGAAAAAAGATGTAATAGAAACATAATCATTGTGGCGAAGCCTGAATAGACTTCGCCACAAAATAGCCAAACTATGCCTCGATCACTACTCGCAGATTACCCCGTTTGCGAACGACCCGGCAAGCCGTAGAAGCTTCCGATCGCTCTTTCACAGAATCACCCTCTCGGACAAAATCCAAATCGATCAGCGTTGAGCCAATTCGCAAATTCTTCAGCGACAGATGATGAATCGAAGGCGGCAGTGCCGGATCGATAATCCGCACATGGTTTCCGGGCGCATCCGGCACCAGATTCACCATCATCTGAATCAGTTGGAAAATCGTACCCGTCGCCCATGCCTGTGGCGAACAAGCCACTGGATAGCGCACAGGCTCACTATTGCCCATCCGCTCATAGCCGCAGAACAGCTCAGGTGGACGTTGATAGGGCTGCTGCATCGTCATATCAATCAGCCCTTGCGCCACCTCCAAAGCCTGATCGACCAAGCCGATCGATCGCAATCCCAGGGTCGTCATGCCGTTGTCATGCGGCCAAACAGAGCCAACATGGTAGCCCATCGGGTTGTAGGCAGGCGACAGACTGCTGAGCGTGCGGATTCCCCAGCCGTTAAACATATCGGGGGCTTGCAGACGTTCAGCCACGCTCTTGGCGCGTTCTGTCGTCAAGATACCCAGGTTGAGGCAATGCCCTGGATTAGAGCTAATGCTGTCTACTGGCTTGCCTTCGCCATCTAACGCCAGCGCGCAGTAGTCCAAATCTGGTATCCAGAAGTCACGGTTGAAGCGATTCTTCAGCTCTCTTGCCTCTTCCAGCCAGCGATCGGCAAGGTCAATCCGCTTCTTGATCCGGGCAATCTCGCTGAGCCGCACCTTGGCGGCATAAACATAAGCCTGCACTTCGCAAAGCGCAATCGCACCTTTAGCATTAGCCAGCGTGCCATCGCGATAGACAATACAGTCGCCAGAATCTTTCCAGCCCTGGTTGATCAAGCCCCGCTTCGATCGCCGATTGTAAGACAAATAGCCCGTTTCGCGACAGTTGCGATCGACCCAAGCCATTGCCGCCAGCGCATTGTCCCACAGCTTTTCTAGCGTGTCGTGGTCGTGCGTCCAGGCGTAGTACTCGGCATACAGCATCAACCAGAGCGGCGTCGCATCCACCGTGCCATAGTAGGGCGTATGGGGGATTTCTTGGCAGCGCGCCATTTCACCCAGGCGCAGTTCATGCAGAATCTTACCCGGCTCCTCTTCTTTCCAGTCGTCGTTGACTTTGCCCTGGTAATAAGCTAGTACCGTCAAAGTCTCACGGGCAATCGCTGGATCAAGAATCAGCGATTGAGAAGCCGCAATAATCGAGTCCCGTCCAAACAGGGTACAAAACCAAGGAACCCCGGCTGAAAGAATCTTGCCCTGATCAAACGTTTGCCGCAGCAAATAGATATCATGCTCTGCCCGCTGGATCACCTGATTAAAGGCTCGATTGTCCGATCGAATCTGCGTGATCGAAGCGCGCCACTCTTGCTCTTCCATCAGCTCTGCCGCTTTCGCCTGCATCAAGGTCTGTGGCACATTCACCGTGGACACAGGACGAGTGTTCGTCAGCATTTCCAAACGGTAGCCTAAGCGCTCCGTCCGGTGCGACTCTAGCTCTAGCTCCCAAATTGCCGTGTAGCCTTTGAACTGATCCGGCAAGCGATGCATAAACTGAACCTGGGATTCCATCACCGCCCCATCTAATCCCTCATATGCCATCGTCAGCTCAGTTGAAATCTCGTAGAGCGAGGGCGGATGCTCCTCTAGCAGGGCTGAATCGAACGCTGCGTCATTCGGTGAGCTGCCTTCAGCGGATTCTGTGTCTGTACCTGCCTCGCTAGCGGATTCCTTTACTGATCCATGCGACCTATCGCGCGGCGCGGCAATTCGGCGCAGCAGCCGTCCCTTGCCCTTGCGACCAAACCCTCGAATTTCAAATAAATCCATGAAATCGGCATCAAAGCTCAAAGTCAGCTCAAACTTAATGGTTTGAGTGCTGTAGTTGGTGATGGTGATCTCTTCAATCAGACCACCGTTCAGGACAATCTCGCGCTCGATCCCGATCGTCTCTGCCGGAATGTTTCGTTCTTCAATGCGAGGATTAGCGCACAATGCCGAGAGCGCGAACCCTTTCTGGGCGTTGCTGCTGAGCAACACAGGCGATCGCCCCTCAATCTGGAGTTCCAATCGGCTCAAGAATCGGGTGTCGCGGCAAAATAGCCCCATGCTGGCGATCGTGCCGTCGCCCAAACACCCAGAAATGTTGCCCAGCGTATCGGTGATCAGGAACAGGTCATCATCTTTCAGAGTTAGGGTTAGCTGAGCCTCATTGTTGTTGTTCACACAAGCCCACTCCGGGATCTGCAATTTGTCTGCGGAAATAAAAACTTTGCCGTCCAGTTCAACGATATCTGGCATGATTCACTCAAAAAAAGCTCCAATTTGGATCTTAGAGACTTGTTGGCGAATTTTGCTTCCTGAAACCCTCAATGTCGAAAAGTTTTTATAAGATTTCTGAGAATGACAGCAATTTTGTGCCAAACCTTGTAGAAATTGCTACATTTTTCTCGCAAAATCAGAAAAAGTAACAATTGCTACTCCCCATCGCAAAGCCGGATTAGCTCAGCCTGATCACGAAGCCTTCACCAACCTTTGGGCAGCCGTGAAGCTTGGACGCATCGTCGGATTCATCAAAGATTGCGCCAGCAAACGCCGATACAGGTCACTGAGCTGAATGGCTGCACCCGTCCAGCTAAAATTCTGCTGCACCCTTGCCGATGCCTGTCGCCGCAGCTTCCGCGCCCAAACATCATCGGTCAGAATCCGATCGATCGCCTCGGCAAAAGCCACTTCGTTTTGTGGCGGCACTAGCAAACCCGTTTCTTCTGGAACCACGGTGAACTTCAGACCGCCCACATCTGAAGCGACGACCGGAGTGCCACAGCCCATCGCTTCGATCGCCACTAATCCAAACGGCTCGTAGTGGCTCGGAATCGCGCAAACGTCAGCCGCAGTGTAGTAGGTGGGCAGTTGGTCATGACCAACCCGACCTGCAAACGTCGTCTGGGCAGCAATCCCCAACTGCTGGACAATGCCTTCAATCCGCTGCCGCTCATCGCCGTCTGCCTGACCCGCTTCACTGCCGCCCACAATCATTAGCCGCAGTTTATCGGCATTGGTGGACTTGTCTTTAATCTTGGCGAAGGCACGCACCAGGGTTTCAATCCCTTTGCGCGGGTCAAACCGCCCCACATAAAGCACCACTTGCTCATCCGCCTTCAGTCCGAGCTGCGATCGCGCTTCAGCTCTAGACATGACGCGGAAGTTTTCGGTATCTGTGCCGCAGGGAATAATTTCGATGTGACCCTGCTGCGAAACGAGCGATCGCAAGTGCTGCTTTTCTTGGGGACTGGTGGCAACCACACAAGCCGCTTGCTCTAGAATCTGCCGTTCCACATCCAAGCGAGTTTGAGCGATCGCTGGATGATTCAATACCGCTTGGTACTTAATTGCGCCTAAAGAATGATAGGTATGAATGAGCTGAATATTGCTGGTTTTACGCAGTTCTAAGCCAATCCACGCCGACATCCAGTAGTTGGTATGAATCAGCGGATAGTTTGTCCCTTCTTTCGTTTGAAACTTTTGGAACGCTGTAACGAATGCAGGCAGATATTCAAACAGCCGATCGCGAGGCACAAATTCTTCGGGTCCTGCCGTCAGCCGAATCGTGCGGCAGTGGGGAGAATGCTGAACGATCGTGTCATCTGTGGCACGGCTCTTACGGGTAAACATATCCACCTGCCAGCCTAGCTTGGCTAGCGCTTCACCCACCTGCCGCACATACACGTTTTGCCCCCCTGCTTCTTCCCGACCAATCTCTGCGGCTGGATCGCCATGATCTGAAATGAGGGCGATCGCTTGCCGTTCAGGCAATCTAGATTTAGGCTGAGCCTTAGGAGGATTTACCGAAAGTTCCTTGCTCAGGGGCGCTGTTGCAAGCACCTTAGTAACCGGGTGAACAGCGACAGCATGAGCTTGCGCACTGGCGGCTAGTTTCAATGATGACACCTCTGTTTGCGACATACGTTTACCTCGTTGTTTTCAATTCTGATGCGTTTTTAGTTTCCATAGTCCAAGCTGTAACTATCGCAGTGCAGTCACTCAATGAGACACTAGTACGATGAGATATCAGTACAATATGAGACGCAAAACGAAGTGTCATCTGCCTACAGAAACAGCGATCTAAAGCTCTTTTTTCTTTGCACGATCGATTTTTATTTGGTTTCTGAATAGGTGTTAAAAAGTATTCTAGGTAACAGTAATCTGGAATAAACTCGCTTGGGTTTAAGCAACTATCCTTTTAACGTTCTAGCTTCAGTGAACTGAACCAATCACCAGATATCACTCTTGGTTTTTCTACTTCTAAGAAAAAGTAGCGAAAAAATTCGCGCTTTTAGCAAATGTGGGTTGGTATCAATACAATGAATCGGAGCAATCGATTAGCGATTGCTCAAGCTGAACCTATCTACACCGCACTATCTACACTAGAAGCTCTGCACTAAGCTCACTTCGCCTTTACGAGAATGCCCATTGAGGCTAAAGCGCTTCGCGATCGCCTGTTGATAGACTGCTTCATAGCCATCTGTCATTTGCCGAATGCCAAAGCGATCGGAGACATACTCGCGGCAGCCCAAGCGATCGATTTTTCGGACTTTGTGGACTGCTTGCACACATTCTTCAATGGAGTCACAAAGATAACCGGAAACTCCAGTTTTGATGACTTCGGGTGTAGAACCCAGCCGCCAGCCAATCACCGGAGTACCAGAGGCCATCGATTCTGTCATGACTAGCCCAAACGGTTCACGCCAGGTGATCGGGAAGAGAGTCGCGATCGCCCGTCCCATCAATTGATTTTTCTGGGTGTGATTGGCTTCGCCCAAGAACTGAATTTGTTCGCCATCCACATGGGGCTTGATTTCTTTTTCAAAAAATTCCACATCGACCACATCGACCTTGCCCGCCATTTTCAAAGGCACACCTGCTGCTTTGGCAATTGCGATCGCATGTTGCGGCCCTTTCTCCGGCGACATCCGCGCCAAAAAAGCCAGATAAGGCGGCTCGTCTGGCTGAGGAAAAAATTCGTGAGTGTGAATATCAATTCCGTTATAAACTGTCGCGGCGTAATTTAGCCCCAGCTCTGTGTCTCGCTGCGAATCAGAAATGCTGACGTAAGGCTGCTCCTTCGCATAGGAGAACATCTTACGGTTATCAGGTGTGAAAACGCCGTGCAGTGTATGCACCATCGGAGTCTTGATCAGTTTGCCATAAGGCAAAGCCGAGCAGCCTATGTGCGAGTGAATCACATCAAACTCGTCCGCCCGCTCACAAACCTTACCGATGTTTAGCATTTCGTAAATGCCATACTCTTTAACGCT
>JBBSFA010000129.1:0-7139 GCA_038239185.1 Elainellales cyanobacterium
TCGATAAACAAACTGCGATAGGAATTGTTGAACTCATACCGGTGGCGATGCCGCTCGTAGATCACTTCGTCTTGATAGAGCTGTTCCGTTTTGGTATTGGGGGTGAGGCGACAGGCATAGAGTCCTAGCCGCATTGTGCCACCCAAATCGATCACATCTTGCTGTTCCGGCAGCAGATTGATCACCGGATTCTGGCAGTCGGGGTTAAATTCAGCGCTGTCGGCATCGGGTAGCTTGGCGATGTTGCGCGCCCACTCAATCACAGAGCACTGCATCCCCAGGCAAAGCCCCAAAAACGGAATTTTGCGTTCGCGGGCATACTGAATCGTCGTAATTTTGCCATCAATGCCGCGCGGTCCAAAGCCTCCCGGCACCACAATGCCATCCACCCCAGACAGCAAGCGATCGATCGACTGAGGATCAACATCCTCAGAGTTGATCCAGCGCAAGATCAGATCCCCACCGCTGGCTAATGCAGCATGGCGCAACGCTTCTACTACCGATAGGTAAGCATCGGAGAGACGGACATATTTACCCACGATCGCCACTTCGAGCGGCTGCTTCGACTCGTGCAGTCGATTCACTAGCGTTTGCCACTGCTGCAAGTCGGGCTGGCGCTGCTCTAGCTGCAAAATATTTAACACCTGGTTGGCTAGCCCTTCTTGCTCCAGATTCATCGGCACTTCGTAAATGCTGCTGGCATCCTGGGAAGTGACCACGCACTCGGAAGCGACATCGCAGAACTCTGACATTTTCTCTTTTAGCCCAGAGGGCAAGGGGCGATCGCTGCGGCAGACCAAAATATCGGGTTGAATGCCGATCGATCGCAGCTCTTTAACGGAATGCTGCGTCGGCTTTGTCTTCATTTCACCCGCTGCTGGAATCCACGGAACTAAAGTCACATGCATGTAAAGCACGTTTTTTCGTCCGCCTGCGTCTTTGCGAAATTGGCGAATTGCTTCCAAAAACGGCAGCGACTCAATGTCGCCCACTGTGCCGCCGATTTCAGTAATTACCACGTCTGGATTGGTATCTTTTGCGACCCGTAAGATCCGCTCTTTGATCTCATTGGTGATGTGCGGGATCACTTGCACAGTGCCGCCCATGTAATCCCCGCGCCGCTCTTTGTTGAGTACTGCCTGATAGATCGAGCCAGTCGTGACGCTATTCAGCCGCGACATGGAGGTATCGGTAAAACGTTCGTAGTGTCCTAAATCTAGATCTGTCTCGGCTCCGTCTCGTGTCACGAACACTTCCCCGTGCTGAAACGGACTCATTGTGCCGGGGTCTACGTTGATGTAGGGATCGAGCTTCAGAATCGAGACTGAGTAATCTCTTGACTTGAGCAACCGCCCTAAGCTCGCTGCCACAATGCCTTTGCCAATACTGGAGACAACGCCGCCCGTTACAAATACAAATTTCGTCATAGAAGATAAAGGAGAGTTAGCAGGGAAATTAATTTAGAGGGTGTCAAAATCAACCCATTTATTATTTGACATACTCACTAGGCTGAAGCAGCGGTGATGCTTGACAGTTCAACGGGCTGTGCTGGCGAACCAGTCTGACCTGCCCTCCCTGTCCATTTAGAGTCGTGGCAATGCCCTATCCCGACTTTTTCTATATTCTTGGCAGCATTTTCATCCCTGTCGTGGATAGAAGCGCAACTCACACAAGTTACGGTTCTGACTTTCAGATCGAGCTTGCCCCATTTAAACCCACAATCAGAGCAAATCTGGCTTGTGGGTTCCCATCGACTAATCACCACACACTTGCGACTACACTTCTCAGACTTTGTCTCACAGAGCATTCTGAATTTTCGCCACCCTTGTAAGCTAATCGCTCTAGAGAGTTTGCGGTTTTTGACCATGCCCGACACGTTCAAATCTTCCAAAATGATGGTTTGGTTTTCACTCACCACTTTGGTCGAAAGCTTGTGCAGAAAATCTTTGCGGGTATCAGATATCTGATTGTACAGTTTGGCAATTTTAAGTCGAGTCTGTTCGCGGCGCTTAGAGCCTTTCACCTGCCTCGCTAGTTTGCGCTGTGCTGTTCTGATGCGACGATCGCTCTTGGCATAGTCAGGGCTTTTGACCCGCTCACCAGTGCTGAGAGCGGCAAAAACTTTGATCCCTAGATCAATGCCAATGGACGGATTTGGGGCAGGATGAACAACCGGGATGATCTCGACCACAAAGCTGAGGAAATACCGATTAGCAGCATCTTTGATCACTGTTACCGAGCTTGGCTCTGACGGCAATTCTCTAGACCCGACAGGGGACACATCGCCAATTTTGGCAAGGTAGACCTGTCTGTTTTTAATAGAGAAGCCGCCACGCCTAAATCTTGCTGACTGCCGACCTTGCTTCTTTTTGAAGTGCGGCACGCCCATATTTGCCCCCTTCCGCTTCCCGTTACGAGAATTGAAAAAATTTTGATAGGCAGTCCCCAAATCTGCAACAGATTGTTGCAAAGGAATATTGGAGACATCTGCAAGCCACAATCGCTCATTGGTTCTCTTGGCTTCGGTGATGACAGTCTTTTGCAAGTCCCCATTTTTAGGCAACTTTTCAGACTGCTTGCAAAGTGCTAGGGCATCATTCCAGACTACCCGAACACAACCAAACAACTGAGCTAGGCTCTGTCGCTGTTGGTCGCACGGGTAGAATCTGAACTGGTATCTGGCTTTCATGTTAATACTGTAAAAGAAAAAGCCGAGCTAGAAGCACGGGGTTTGTATCTCATTTTTTCGGTCATTTGCCCCGCGATCGCTGTGGCATCCTCGCCTAAAACTAGCGCAGTAAAAAAGGAAAGACGCTGCGAATCGCCCGTCGCAGCCGCAGCAGGTTGACCAGATCGCGATATTTCTGGCTGATTTCTGGCGGATAAGGGCTTTCTTGCAGATGTGCTTCTAGCTCCGCATATTCTGCGGCAGTCATGGGTTTGCCGTCCACAGGCGATCGCGCCTCTGTAATCACTTCTGTGCGCTGCACTTCCTCAGGCGGGTCGCTGGCTGGCGGCAGGGCAAAGGCAGGGGCGATCGCGCTGGTCAGGGCGACGAAAGCTGCGGTGAACAGACTGAACCGCGCCGCGATTTTCTTTTGCATTATTCCAATCCTGGCGGCAACGGCTCTCCGCAGGCTTGATGAACCGCAATGATGCGATCGAACAGCCACGGATAAGCCTGTCGATAGGTAGGGATCAGCGCCAACGGACTCAAAAGCGCGGCTGCCGTTAGATCTGCCACCGTTAGGCGATCGCCTACCAAATATTCACTGGTTTTCCAGCGGCTGGACAGAAACTCTAGGGCACAGGTGAGGCGGCTAACGGCCTGCTGCACCCGCGCCGGAGTAATGCCGTACTGAAGCCGCACCGTTTGGACAATGAGCTGGCTGACGGACGAAGGGTTAATTTGCTTGCCTGCCCCAGCCCGGTAGTCATAGTAAATAAATCGAGTTGCAATGCCGATGCTTTCGTCTAGCCAATCTTCGATTGCCCAAGCTTCAGCGTTGCGATCGGCATCTGTCAAAGTCAGCGGCGGCTCAGCTTGATAGGTTTCTAGAAAATGAAAAATATGAGTCGAGTCGCCGATCGCCGCAGGCTGGTCAGGCAACTCCGGCAGCAGCACAGGCAGCGTGGTTGCTGCCGTCAAGGGTTTGACTTTCAGGGCGTGTAGTCCTGGGGTCAGGTTCTCGATTCGGTAGTCAAGCTGCTTATAACCCAACGCCAGCCGAGCCTTGCGGCAGTAATGGGAGGTACTAAATTGCAGCAGCAGCATGAGTCACAGATCCAAAAGATTTGCAGATCCAGAAGATTTATATACACCGACAGCCTACGGCAATCGCTAAGCGGCAAACAGAGCTGATGAGCCAGACTCTAAATTACCGTAGGGCTGCTATAGGCTGTGGCGATCGTATAGACACCTGCGTTACGCAAACCGTAGATTACGCAAACTTTATCGGAAATCTCTAAAAGCCGGAAGCCTCCTAAATAGAGGCTCCAAACTTTACCGACTTTATTTAAACGATTTAGGACGGTATCGCGAATTAAGGCGATGTAGAAGGCGATGCAGAAGGCGACGACATAGAGCCAGAAGGCGACGACATAGCACCAGAAGGCGATTCCGAGGGGGAAGCACCGCTGCCAGCATCACCGCCACCACAGGCAGCTAAGGTAGCCGTTAAGCCCAGAATTAGGAGTAGACCAATTGCCGTTCTATTCATTATTGTCCCCTTGGTGAACTGTAATAACATTGACGTTCGATGAGGAGCTAAACCACCGAACAAGCGAAGAGATCTCGCTTACTGGCTGGAAGATCGATCCTCTCAGCGTTGATTCCACGAGAGCTGGCGAAACCTCATCCGGATTCCAGCAACCGTTAGAGGGAGCAAAACAACTTGGAAGCGACTGCCACGCGGTTAGACGATTGCCTATGCCCTTAAGCTTTTGCCGCACAGAGCGCTTCAGTTGAATCACTTAAATATTTTTAGCAGATTTATTCCTTTTTAGTGCATCTATCGAAAGTTAGGCGCGAGGAAATCGCCAAGCGGCGACGATCGACGGGTTAACGCCCAAATGCTTGACTACTAAGGCATTCATCCAAATATTCCACAGCGACATCGAAATTGCAGTCGCGATCGCAGCTCCCAAAATCCCCAGATAAGGAATACTAATCCAATTCAGGAAAAGGTTTAAAATCGCACAACACCCAACCACTTTGGCGCATTGATTTTGATGCCCCGTCATATTGAGCAAATAGCCGACCGATCCCGCTCCGACGTTGACTAGCTGCCCGATCGCCAGGATTGCCATCGCGGGCTTTGCCGCCCCAAATTCGCTGCCAAACAGCGACAGAATTGGCTCCGCAAACAGCACTAATCCACCCGCGATCAGCAGTGCTGGAAAGAAAATCCACCGGGAAATCCCCGACACAAGCCGCTGCAATCCCTGCCGATCGCCTTGAGCGTGCAAGGTCGCAAACATCGGAGCTGCGATCGCATTCACCGAGATCAGCACAAAGCTGACCCAGGCTGCTGTTTTCAGGGCGGCGCTGTAAATGCCGACCTCAGCCGAGCCTAGCAGCGACCCAATCATCAGCGTGTCGGTCTGGTTCAGAATCAGAAACGACCCGTCGATAAACATCAGCGGCAGGGAAACCTGGAGCCATTGCCAAGGGGCAAAGGCAGGGCGAACCTGATGCACCGCATTTGGTAGCCCTCGCTGAAACAGCAAGAGCTGGATTCCCACCACGAACACTAGACAATACAGCGATATGCCGATCGCAGAGGTGCTGGTGAGCGATTGCTGCTGCTGCATCCAGCAAGCGGCGAGCAACAGCAGCAGCGGATGCCAAATCAGGGAGGGCACGTAAGCGAGGGCAATTCGTTTGACTCCCCGCCCCATTTCTAGCTGGAGTCGCACTAGGGCAATCAACGGCACTGCCCACATGCCCAAAATTAGCGGGATTGGATCTTTTAGCTCCTGGTTCCAATGCATCCAGGAAAGAGCAGTCGTTCCGCCGATCGCCAGTAATGAGCTAGCGATCGCCACCTGTGCCCAACTGCCTAAAATCACCCCTCGTAGATGCGCCCAGTCTTGCTTGACGCTGTACTCCGAGATAAATCGCAAAGCCGCTCCAGGAAGACCCATTGCGGCTACAAAGGCCAAAATCGTTGCCAGAGTAATGACATACTCGTAAGTTCCATAGGCAGCCGCGCCCATCCAGCGCCCCAGGACGACCTGAAGCAGATAGATGAGGCTGACGCTAGCCGTTTGAATGAGTAGGGCGATTGCTGCACCTCGAAACAGCGTAGTGAGATTGCTCGGTCTTTGGAGTAGTTTCCAAAGCTGACTGACTCGTGTGTGCAAGTCTTCTCTCCTTCGCTACTTGGGCAAGCTACTGCGGCACCTCCAGGACGATCGCGCCTAGAATGCCTTTGCGGAAATCATTTAGAACTTGGGTCGCCGATCGCTCTTTGTCACTGTGGTAGCGCTGATCGGCTAAGTTTTGGATAAAGCTCTCGCCTGTGATTGCCATCAGATCAAGCTGATAGCGGCTGCTGAGCAGTTCTAAAGATAACCAGCCGGGAACTTGCTGGTGGAGATGCTTGAGGCGATCGATCAGCGCAGCGGCGATCCGCTGGTTGTCGTAGGCCGCCGTGCCGATGTCATCGCAAATGGCTAGGTTAAGGGCGGCTTCCTGATCATGGAGCCGCGAAGGTAAAACGCCCGGAGCGTCCAGTAGCTCTAGCTCATCGGAAATCCGCACCCAGCGAAACTGGCGCGTGACTCCTGGACGACGAGCGCTCTGAACCACTTTACGCTTCAACAAGCGGTTGATCAGGGCAGATTTGCCCACATTCGGAAATCCAATCACTACCGCTCTCACCGGACGGGGCAACATACCGCGATCGCGCCGCCGCTGATTCAGCCGATTTCCCAAATTCTGTGCCACCTGTGCCAGAACACCAACGCCCTTCCCCTGATTAGCATTGGTATAATAAGGCTGCTGTCCTTGGGCCTTGAACCAATCTGTCCAGGCTTGCTGGGCTTCTGGCTGAATCATGTCTACCCGATTCAGCACCAGCACCCGCTCTCGTTCGCCCACCCACTGATCCACCTGGGGGTGCTGAGTCGAAAGCGGAATCCGCGCGTCGCGCACTTCCAAGACCACATCGACTTTTTTGAGCTGTTCCACCAGCGCCCGCTCGGCTTTGGCGATGTGACCGGGATACCACTGAATGGGAGGAGAAGACATGGAAGCACGAAGAATAAAGGGGTGTCAAGCCTTTAGTCTACAAATAATTAGGGCGATCGAAGGGGTTCTGGCTAATTCTCTCTCACTTCTGATCTTTGTTTAATTCCGAAGAATCTGCAATCATCAGAATTATTAAAATTACTTTACTGATTCATCTGGAATGTTAAAAGGTTCTATCTTACAAAATCTCCAGGATGCCCACCGATCGCCTCGGAGCACCGCTGGAGATTCGCCCAAGCAGCCCATTCGCCCTTCCCTCAACCTGGGGGTTTACTACAAGAATACGCTGGTGGCTTTGTGTCATGCCCTGGAAGACGCAATTCTAGATGCCGACTATCAGCCCTTGATGATCACTGCCTTTCAGCGAGGCAAATGGTATCTGGAA
>JBBSFA010000130.1:0-7118 GCA_038239185.1 Elainellales cyanobacterium
CGCATTAATCCGGCTATTTTGCAGGACTACGCCTAGCTGCCTGCGAACTGCCGTAATATCTAGTCCTGATAGGTCTTGTCCGTCGTAGTAGATGCTGCCGTCGATCGGCGTATCAAAGCCCAAGAGCAACCTTAACAGTGTGGATTTGCCACTGCCGGAAGGACCGACCAGCGCAATAAATTCGCCCGGATCGGCTTGCAGGCTGACTTGATCGAGCGTCAAAGCACCCTCTTCTCGATAGCGAAAGGTGATGCGATCGACCTTGACCTGACCGGACAGCTTGCCCGGATCAGCTTTATCTGGATCAACTTCAGGTTCGGCTGCCAAAATCGGCTGCGATCGCTTCCACAACGTGATGACTTCCAGCACGGAGATAATCGCATTACTCAGGCTAGTCGCACCGCTGATGAAAATTCCGAAAGCGGCGCTAAAAGCCAAGAACCGTCCAGTTGAGAGGCTAGCCACGCCATTTGCTTGCGCTTGACCAATCAAAACGACAGTTGTCCAAAACAGCAGCGTTGCCGTCAAACCGGGCATAACCGTATTAAAAACCGACACGCTATCCTGGATGAACTGTGTACTCAACTCCAGCTTGAGCTGCTGCGTATACTTTTTGCCCCAGGTGGCGAAGGCACGTTCTTCCGCTCCGGCGCTTCGGAGTTTCGGCACTGCTTCAATCAGCTTGACCAGCAGACCGTAGATTTCTCCTCGCAGTTCTAGCAGCGGGCGCGTTTTGCGGAGCAGAAGTACACCCGCTATAGCCGTGAAAGCGATCGCCACAATCGCCACCACTCCAGCCACGATCGCTAAGGTTGGGCTGTAGATCAGCATCAGCCCAAAGTTCAGCAGGGCAAAAAATCCGGTGAGTATCGTTCGCAAAGTTGTACCCGTTAGCCTGCGTCGAATTTGGCTAATTCCAGTCACCCGCGATTCCAGATCGCCGATCGTATACTGCCGAAAAAAGATCGGTTTCAGCTTCAGCAATCGATCCCAAACTGCGGCTTGCATAGAAGCCTCAGACTGAGTTTCTAGCCGCATTGAGGCTAAAGCCTGCACTAGCTCCAGACTAACTGATCCAAAGGCAAAGAAAAATAGACCTAAGCCAATTTGCACCACTAATTCTTGATTGCCTGTCGGCAGTGCGGTATCGATCAACACACCTGTGGCAAGCGGTATTAACATCCCTGCCAATGTGCCTGCAACACCCATGCCAAGCAAAATGCTCAAGTTTTTGGATTGCCCTTTAAACGCAAATCGCGCCAGATCCCAGGCTTGCAGCACCGATTCAGGGAACGGGCGATAGAAAACGTAAGCGCTGGGATTAAGACGGGCAGCGACTTCAGCCGTAACTCTCTGCTTAGTTCTAGAAGACTTAGCTTTAGGATCAATTTGAGACTCAAGTTGAGGATCAAACAGTTCATAGTGATTGCCTGCAACAGGCAATAATGCCACCGGGCGTTTATCCTGTCGCAGATAGGCAATAATTGCACCGCTGTCTTTTTCCCACCACCGATCGCGCAACAGAATACGCCTCAAACGCAAGCGAGATGCACGGGCGATCGCTTCTAGTGGATCGCGCATTCGGGCTGGGTTGTCTGCTTCCATCGGCGGCTCGATCGGCACTCCGATCGATCGACCCACTGCACCTGCCACCATCAACAGTGCATCGGATTCTGAGAGGGGAATTTCTTGCAGCGGTTGTAGCAAAGAAACTAGCCCTTTGAGCGTATCTTGGGTGACTTGCCGATTGAGCTGCTGCCTGGTTTGAAACCGGGTGAGTTCGACTTGCGTTTGCTCGGCTGTGATTAAGGCAATGCCTTGCAGAAAATAGCTATGGAGCAGCATCAAGCCCTTGATCACTCG
Source organism: Elainellales cyanobacterium (assembly GCA_038239185.1). Classification (GTDB taxonomy): domain Bacteria; phylum Cyanobacteriota; class Cyanobacteriia; order Elainellales; family Elainellaceae; genus FACHB-886. The sequence goes on from JBBSFA010000130.1 coordinate 1,864, forward strand.
ATCGATCGACTCCGCCTCGATTGGGGTTTGCACTGAAAGCTGTAGCGTACTGCTTGCCAGCAGCCAGAGTCCTGCGGTCGTCGGCAAGATGCCAGACTCAGGCGTAAATGTCAGCGAGTCGAACCCCAGCCACTGCGCGGCTCCCTGCTGACACTGCACCCACCACACCTGATCCTTGGGGGGCTGGAAGGGTTGATCTTTAACCAGCGAGACGAAAAGGTCGATCGGCATCGATCGTGCTACAGACGGACTGGGCAAGCCTTTGACGCTAGCTAGCTGCTGAATCCAGCGTTCTAGAAGCGGCAGCAGCGTCGGGAAGGCAAGTTCAGCGATCGGTTGTTCTAATAGCTGAGCGGGTTCAACGGCAACTGCCAAAATGCCGAGCTGGCGATCGGGCTGATCGGGCTGAGGGCAGACTGCGCTAAAGAGTGCCTCGCCAGGATTGACATCAAATAGATAATGCCGTTCCCCTTCTGAAGCTCCATTAAGAATCTGGACTGCAAACAGGGCGACTGTTCCAGACTGAACTGTCCAGACTAACGCCGGATCATTCAGCAGCAAGGGCAAATTCCCCCGAACGGTTCTGGATTGTGTCATGGTGCTGCCTGCCGCTTTGCGCTTTTTGCCATCTTACGCTTTTTGACAAATCTTGTGCCTCTCAGTCGATCGCCCGAAGCTGCATAAGCTGCATAAATCAATTTGAGCAACCGTATTCTATGACGAAGATGTTTAAGCATAGTGGGGGCTTCTATGAATCAGTGGGTGCTGAATGTGAGCAAGCGATCGCTCCAACTAAACCGGATCGTTTGGATCATATTGGGAGTGATTGCATCAGTCTCAATTTCTAGTGCGGCTCATGCTTTTTCGATGGAGTGGCGATCGATCGATCAGCCTGTGACGGCAGCGATCGCGTCATCTGATGCGGGAGGACACATTGCCCAAGCGCGGCTCAGCAGCACTTCTGGCTCTGCAAACATCAGAGGGCAAGTTTTGCTGGTTGAGACGGACAAGGGCTTAAATCTGTCTGGGACTCTGTTCAATATTCCACCGGGCAGTCATGGCTTTCATATCCATGAAACTGGCAGTTGTGCCGACAAGGGCATGGCAGCCGGAGGGCATTTCAACCCTAAGCACGTTGGGCATGGAGATCTGTTACGCAATGGATTTCAACAGGCTCATGCCGGAGATCTGGGCAATTTATCAGTGGATTCAAACGGAGTCGCCATCCTAGATCAAACCTTTCCCGGACTGACATTAGCAGCGGGTGAATATTCAGTTGCAGGGCGAGCCATTGTGCTTCATGAAAAGCCAGATGATTTCAGTCAGCCGACTGGCAACGCTGGCTCTAGAATTGGCTGTGGCGCGATCGTGTTGGCTGAGTAGCGGCTCATTCAGCGGAAGCTTAGGGTAAAGATATTACAGCTTATTGCCAAAGGCTCAAAGATTCTTTAAGGAATTTTACTCTACCCATAATTAGCCGCAAACTGGTTACGAGTGCATAGTTGCTTCAGTTCTTTTATCAAACAAGCCATCTAGAACAACCCATGCCTGCCACGATTAGTACCAGTCGATCGAGTCGCGCTTTAGAAACAGGTGCCGCCAAACTGTGGATGCTCCTGGTTGGAGTCAATCAGTATGAGGACGAAGCTCTACCGTCTTTGCGCTACTCAGCGGTGGATTGCCAAGGGCTAAGCGAAGCGCTGGAGACTGCCACACAGGCATTTCCCAACAGGACGGCTCACATCCATCACGATTTTGCTGAACTGCCTGATTTAGCAACCGTCCGCGCCAGCTTACAGCAGATCACAGAGGCAGCAAACCCCCAAGATACTATCCTGTTCTACTTTTCGGGACATGGCATCCTGGATAGCGATCGCCAACAGGCAGTTTTGTGTCTGGCAGATACCTGGAAAAACCAGCTCACCAAAACAGGATTGGCGTTAGAAGAACTGTTGCAGGCTTTGGGGAATTGCCGCGCTCATCAGCAAATTGTCTGGCTCGATGCCTGTCATAGCGGCGGCATGACCTTGAAAGGAGCCAGAGGGCAGGAACCTGTGCTGCTCAACCCAAATATTCAGCTAGTACAACGGCTGCGTCAAAGAGCGGCGCAAAGCCAGGGGTTTTATGCGCTTTTGTCTTGCGATCAAGATCAGCGATCGTGGGAATTTCCAGAGTTGGGACATGGCGTATTTACCTATTACCTGATGCGCGGCTTGCGCGGAGAAGCAGTCGATTCGCAAGGCTTTATCGAAGCCGACGGACTCTACAAGTATGTCTATCATCAGACGCTTCAATATATTGACAAAAGCAATCAGCAGATTCGATTAGTTAATCAGCAAAAGAGCAGTCGGGGGGAAACGCAGCTTCAATCTGAATATCCGATTCAAACGCCCAAACGGATCGTTGAGGGAATTGGCGAATTAATCTTAGGAATCCGATCGCTCAGCGAAACGACTGCACCCCGTCAGGCATTGATCATCGACGGTTTAGCGCATCACCAAAGCACACTGGCGCTCAGCAAGATTCTCAAAGGGGCAGGCGGCTTTGAATTAGACTATTTTCCGCGATCGGATAAACCCTGGTCAGAAGTTAGAACCGCAATTCAAGCAGGTCTGAAGCAAGCAGAAGCCACTACCTTTCTGCTCTACATCCGGGGGCGGATCGAAGAAACTGCGGAAGGCGATGCTTGGCTGATTTTGGGAGATGGAAGCCGCTTGAGCTTGGCTTGGCTGCGGCAAGCTTTACGCCAGTCCAGCCGCGTGCAGCAAATTATTGTCCTGGATTGTCCCGGTGCTGACTCGCTTGCCCAGTGGGTAGAGGATTTGCAAACGGGTTCTGAGCAAGGGCAATGTCTGATTGCTGCATCTGCGCCGCTGACGCAGCCTGAACAGTTTACCGAAGCGATTCTAGAGACTTTGACTCAAACAGAGTTTCAAGCCGGACTCACGGTTGCCGCCTGGATTACCCAATTGCAGCGATCGCTGGCAGGAACCTCGATCGCACCGCATATTTGGCTATCGGGAGTTCAGGGCGTGATTGATGTGTTGCCCGACGGCAGTGGGGCTAAAGGCATTGAAGGCGAAGGGCTAGATCTGGGATTCTGCCCTTACATGGGACTGCAAGCCTTCTCGGAAGAAAATGCCCAATACTTTTATGGTCGGGAAGCGCTGACCGAACAACTGCTCAGAGCGCTGACTCAGCAGTCCGTGCTGGCGATCGTGGGGGCTTCGGGCAGCGGTAAATCTTCTGTGGCGCAAGCCGGACTGATTGCACAACTGCGTCAGGGCAAACAAATTCCGGGAAGCGAACAGTGGTGGATCGGCAACTTCCGCCCCGGTGCTCATCCGCTAGAAACTTTGGCGCGTCGCTTAGTCGATTCGGGCAGCGAAAAGGAAAAAGCCTATCAGCAGTTGCAAATTGAAGGGCTGCTGTATCAAGGAGTTGAAGGCTTTGTGCAATGGCTCCGCACCCGTCCAGAACCTGTGGTGATGCTGGTAATCGATCAGTTTGAGGAACTCTTCACGCTGACGGCTCTGCCCGATCGCCAAAGCTTTCTTGACTTGCTGTTAGGAGCGCTGACCTATGCAGGCGATCGCTTCAAGCTGGTGCTAACGCTCCGCGCCGACTTCATGGTTCCAGCGTTAGAGATTCCAGGGCTAGCCAAAATTCTCGAACAGAGCGTTTTAGTTCCGCCTTATCTGACGGAAGATAACTATCGGCAGGCAATGCTTAAACCCGCTGAGCAAGTGGGCTTGCAGGTTGAGCCAGGACTGGTAGAAGTGCTTTTGGCAGATCTAAATCACTCTGCCGGAGATTTACCGCTGCTGGAGTTCGTCTTAGAGCAGCTTTGGCAGCGTCGTCAGAATGGGCAATTAACCCTCCAGACCTACCAGCAGATTGGCGGACTCAAAGGCGCGTTAGAGCGGCAGGCGCAGGCGGTTTACGACAGCTTAGATCCAGAGGCGCAAGCCTGTGCCCAGTGGATTTTCCTGACCTTGACGCAGCTAGGAGAAGGCACTGAAGACACCCGCCGCCGTGTCCTCAAATCCGACTTGACGATCGCCAAATATTCGCCGCCGCTGGTTGAGCGCACCTTGCAGGCATTGACGATCGCCAAACTGATCGTGATCAACTCGGAAGAAACCGTAGGAAGCGGGCAGAGTCGCGGAGAAGAAAGCTTAGATCCAGATGCACCTGACACCGCGCCCCAAAACATCACGCCTCAAAACATCACGCCTCAAGACATCACGCCTCAAGACATCACGATCGAAGTGGCGCACGAAATCTTGATTCGGCACTGGTCAACTCTGCGCTGGTGGCTGGAAGAGAACCGGGCAAGGTTGCGCCTGCAACGGCAGTTAGAACAAGCCGCTGGGCTTTGGCAGCAGCACGGGCAGCAGCCTGATTTTCTGCTGCGGGGTGTTCGGCTAGCAGAAGTGGAAGGGCTGTATGTCAACTACACAGACGAGCTTTCTGCCTCGACTCAGCAGTTTGTGGAAGCCTGTTTGGACGATCGCAACCGCACCGAGCAGCAAATCCGCAAGCGGCTGAGACAGACACAACGAGTGGCAATTTTGATTGGCGTTTTAGGATTGGCAGCGCTGGGATTGGGCGGCTTGGCTTATCGCCAAAAGCTAATGGCGCAAGTCGAAGCGATCAAGGCATTGGATGCGTCCTCGGATGCGCTACTGTGGTCAAACCAGCAGCTAGAGGCACTTTTGACGGGGGTGAAGGCAGAACAACAGGTTGCCCAAATGCGCGGCTCGGATCAGTGGCTGATTGGCTCAGAAGTTTGGCGCGAGACGCAATTGAGAGCCGCTAGCACCTTGCAGCAGGCAATTTATCATACTCAAGAGATCGATCGCCTGGAAGGACATCACCAACAGGTCAACGCCGTCAGCTTTAACGCTAAAGGCGATCTACTGGCATCTGGCAGCGACGATGGCACAGTGATCATTTGGCATCAAAATGGCAGCATTGCCGCAATGCTCAATCCTAAGCCGTCCAATCAAGCTGTAGCACCGCAGCCGCACCGCGTCACCAGCGTTGTGTTTAGCCCCGATGGACAGACGATCGCCACCGCAAGCAGCGATCGCAGTATCCAGATCTGGCGGATCAATGGAGATAGTGGCAATACGCTGGATATTCGCTTAGTCAAAATTCTGAATGGGCATCGAGATTGGGTAACGAGCCTGAGTTTTAGCCCAGATGGCAACACGATCGCGTCAGCTAGCCGAGATCAAACGGTCAAATTA
>JBBSFA010000131.1:0-7068 GCA_038239185.1 Elainellales cyanobacterium
AGCCAGCTTCGATCAGCTTGCGAAAGATTACTCCATCACCGACGATCGGATTATGAATGGCATGGTGGGACCCGTCAGTCGGGGCACGATGCCGGATATGCTGAGAGCGGCGATCGACTTGGCGAAACCGGGCGAAATTGTCGGCCCTTTGGGACTCGACGATCGCTGGGGCATCTTCCGGGTGGAGGCATTCATGCCTGCTTCGCTGGATGACCCGCAGCTCAAGCAGACCTTGCAAGACGAGCTGTTTGAACAATGGCTCGCCGAGAAAATGCAAAATCTCCCGATCAAAATTCAAGTTGATTAGGTTCCTAGAATAGCCCCTTAACCTCTGGCTCCTAGCATCTCACCCCGCCCCAAATACTGCCCATGATCACCGATGACTCTACCGCCGTAAATTGGACTACTCCGCCCTTTTCCTGGCTCTCGTTTGAACAACAGGCGCAGATCAAAACGCAGGCGAAATCGCGTAGTTTTGCCCTAGGAGAAGTGATTTGGTCTACGGAAACACCTGGAAGCCATTTCTTGATTGTTTCTGGAAACGTGCGGCTGGTGCCAGCGGAGGGCGATGCAGTCCGGCTCAAGGCAGGCGACTGGTTTGGCGATCCGCTGGAGCTAACAGATGCCTGGAAAGCGCGGGCAGCCAGCAAAGAAGTGGTGCTGCTGGAGTGGGGTGCGACCGAGTGGGACGCGATCGCCACTCCAGAGATGCAGCAGTTTTGGACATCGGTGCGATCGCGCTACCAGCCCAACTATTCCAACGCGCCGCAGCCTGTGTCAGGCTTCCCGTTTATTTCTAGCATCAACACGGCGGCGGCTTGTCTGACGATGCTGGCGCAGCATCTAGACACGCCCGTGCAGATGGAGTGGGTACAGCGGCAGCTCCGGGGCAAGCGCCCTAGGGATTTGGTCAACGCTGGCGAGAAATCGGGCTTGCAGATGCGGCGGCTGTTGGTGGGGAGCTGGCAAGATTTACGGCAAATCACCTTCCCGGCATTGACGCAGTGGCAGCAGTCGGGGCACTGGGTGGTGGTCTATGGGGTACGGGGCGATCGCTTGGTGATTGCCGATCCGCTCAACCCCGGTCAAACTTGCGAAAGCGTGCCGCGCCAATTGGTCGAAGCCTCCTGGGATGGGCAGCTTTGGCAGGCGGAGCTAATTCAGAAGCAAGATAAATTTAGCCTGACCTGGTTTTTGCCTGCGGTCTGGAAGTTTCGGAATTTGTTGGGCGAAGTGCTGCTGGCTTCGTTTACCTTGCAGCTCCTCGGTCTTGGCTCACCGATTATTACTCAGGTGATCATCGATAAGGTGATGGTGCAGGAGAGCATCGCCACTTTGGATGTGATGGCGGTTGCCTTGCTGCTGACGGCGGTTTTTGAGGCAGGCTTGGGTGTCCTGCGGATGTTCATTTTCACCCACACGACAAACCGTTTAGATATGGCTTTGTCGGCGCAGTTGTTCCGGCATTTGTTGCGCTTGCCGCTGTCTTACTTCGAGGCGCGTCGGGTGGGCGATACGGTGGCACGGGTGCAGGAGCTAGAGGAAATTCGCCAGTTTCTCACCAGTACAGCCCTGACGGTAGTGCTAGACAGCATCTTCTCGGTGGTTTACCTGGTGGTGATGGCCTACTACAACCTCACGCTGACTGGCGTGGCTTTGGCGGTGATTCCGATGTTTGCCATCCTGACTTTGGTGGCTACCCCGATTCTGAGAAACTGGCTGAACGAGACATTTAACCGCAGTGCAGACAGCCAATCGTTTCTGGTGGAGACGATTACTGGCATCCATTCAGTCAAAGCCCATGCCGCCGAAAAGACGACTCGCGATCGCTGGGAAGGACTCTATGCGCGCTTCATCCGAACTGGATTTAAGGCTTCGACCACCGCTAACGTTAGCAATCACATTGGCGACTTTCTCACCAGCTTTTCGGCACTGCTGATTCTCTGGTTTGGGGCGCAGCTCGTGATTAAGCAGCAGTTGACGATCGGTCAGCTTGTGGCCTTTCAGATGTTGTCGGGTCGGGTGACGGGCCCGTTGCTGCGGCTGATTCAGCTTTGGCAGACGTTGCAGGAAGTGCTGCTGGCAGTCGATCGAATTGGCGATATTCTCAACGTGGCTCCAGAAGCAGAGCCAGGGACAGGGCTGATGCTGCCACCGCTGCGGGGACAGATTGCCTTTGAGCAGGTCTTTTTCCGCTATAACGAGGAGCAGGAGCCGATTTTGCGCGGCGTTTCGTTTAGCGCGGAACCCGGCATGTTCGTGGGGCTGGTGGGACGAAGTGGATCGGGGAAAAGCACCTTGTCCAAACTGATTCAGCGGCTTTATCAGCCTGAGTCGGGGCGAATTGCGATCGATGGATTTGACATCAAGAGCGCCGATCTTGCTTCGCTGCGACCGCAGATTGCCGTGGTGCTGCAAGAGGATTTTCTGTTCAACGGCTCGGTGCTAGAGAACATTACGATGGGCAATCCAGAAGTCAGCGCTGAGCAGGTTGTAGAGGCGGCACGGATGGCGGTGGCGCACGATTTCATCTGCGATTTGCCGCACGGCTATGAAACAAATGTGGGAGAGCGCGGCACTTCGCTTTCGGGCGGTCAGCGGCAGCGGATTACGCTAGCGCGGATGTTCCTCTCGGATGCGCCGATTCTAATTCTGGACGAAGCAACTAGCCACCTGGATGCCGAAACGGAACAACAGGTTTTAGAAAATCTGAAGCGTGTTTCTCAAGACCGCACGTTGTTTTTAATTGCCCACCGTTTTGCCCCGCTCAAGTCGGCTGATTTGATCCTGACGATGGATAAGGGCGTAGTGGTGGAGCGCGGCACTCATGATGGGTTGCTAGACCAGAAGGGGCTGTATTGGTCACTGTATCAACGTCAGAAAGCCGCTGTATAAGTTTGCACCATTGGCAATTTTATCAACAGCGATCGAGCAACTCTAATTGCGAACAGTGGAATATTTTCCTCTTTAGAAAATGTTGGATGCGGAACCTATTTTCATAGAGAACTTTATCGCGAATTTATAGAACTCAAAGGACTGATTAATCTTCGGTAAGTCCACAGTTCTTTTGTGAGAACTTGGCTGAATATCCCTCAAACTATACGTAAAGTTGCTTAGAACGAACAGAATTGAAAAGCAACCCGTGCAACCTACCTCAAACTGTGTCAAATTTCGATCGAAATTCCAGCAGGTTTGAATTGAACGTCAGCCTCCTAGGGTTATACAAAGCAAACCTAAATTTGAAATCCTGAGCTTGCCATCTTTCTCATCAACTTTGCGTCTATCAACTTTGTGCCTACCTGCGAATAGATTGACACTTTGTTTCAAGCTGAAGCCAACCTACGAGCCAACCTGCTGAGCCGTTAAGTTTGGTTTGGAAAAACTGATTCAGGCAATTGATATCGCCTCTATCCAATTAGGAACTCCTAATGAGGTCAAGCTTTTTGCTGCGATCGGTTCTTGAGTTGTGCTTCAGTTTATTTTCCTGCTCTGCTATTTTTTTATCCTTTACCTGTTACGCAACTACCCATACTTATGGCAACTTCCCAGATTATTAGACTGACCGATGCGGTTCCTACTCAAGCACAGCTCCGGCTTTTCAGCACACCTGTTGATGCTACAAAGGGACTATCTGTTACATTCGACTTTTTCTCCTACGGTGGATCAGGGGGGAAAAGCGGTGGAACAGGAGGCGATGGCTTCAGTTTTTCGTTGATTGATGGTAGCAAATCGCTTATCACTCCCGGTGGTTTTGGTGGATCATTAGGCTACGCCCAAAGCAGCGATACTGATCCAAAATCTGGTATCACGGGTGGATACCTAGGGATTGGTTTTGATGAATTTGGCAATTTCTCCAGCGGCACCGAGGGTCGGGTTGGCGGCAATGCTAGTGGTAAGGTGCCCGATGCAGTTGCCGTCCGGGGTAGCGAAGCCACAAACTACAAGTTTTTAACCGGAACGCCCACGTTGCCAGTGAGTCTAGATGTACCTGCGGCTCAAGGAGGCACCCAAGCCAACTCGCGCAAACGGGCAAAGATTGATCTGTCTCCGGCGGGTCAGCTCACAGTGCAGGTGGACTTAAATGGCGACAGCGTTTTTGAGCCGACAGAGAAGCTAATTAGCTACAACGTTATCACTGAAGGGAACAATGGTGCCCTGCCTGCCACTTTGAAATTTGGCTTTGCAGGATCTACCGGGGTAGCCACTAATATCCACGAATTTGTAGGAGTCGGAGATTCCCCTGTCACTACATTTGATGGAACACCCATACCTGGAGACTTTTCTGCTGGGCAGACTGTCATTGGTGGCAACACTCCAACCGGCGGTCCCATAACGGGTGGCAGTGCCAATGACATCCTTTTTAGCGGCATCGGGCCTGACATCTTGACAGGCGGCGCGGGTGCCGATCGCTTCGTATTCTCTGGAGCTAGCAAAGCCGCCGCGTTGAAGAATTCACTGATCCGCAGTCTGGACAAGATCACCGACTTTAACCAAGCTGAGGGCGATCGCTTCCAGCTTGACTTTGACCGCAATCTTCAGACGATCAACCTACCCAAAGGGCTTTCTAACGCTGGCAAAATCAAAAAAGCCAAAAACCTGACAGAAGCTGCACAGTTTGCCTATGCCGACAAAAACCAGAAGAAGAAGGGTTCTCAGGCGCTCAAAGCCAACGAGGCTGTGTTCTTCAAGTTTGGCAAGCGTAGCTTCGTGTCAGTGAATGACAACCGATCACCATTTGCGGCGAAAGCTGATTTGGTGGCAGATGTAACAGGGATTCAGTACAAGCTAGGGGATGCGAAGCAAGGGACGCTGGCGATCGGCAACTACTTCGCTTAAACTCTGCTGCGACTTCAGTGGGCAGGAAGGTGTGCCTTCCTGCCCACTGAAGAAGTACCCATGTGGGTAATCTAGATTTTGATCAGAAACAGTTACATTGGCTTCGTAAGTTGATTGAGAGCAAAATACATGCTTGTTTCTACTTTTGAAGTCCTTGTTAAGCCACAATTGCCTGCTATTCCAGGAATTACAGCGAATCTTAGCCGTAATGTGATTCAAGGCTATTTTTTGACCATTGCCAATGTTAATCCGTTTCCTGTGACTGTTTCTGTTGTTTTTACACTCAACTTTCCTAAAGAGGAAATGGGGGGAACGCGGCTTCCCAGAAACTTTAAAGATTTTCTGGATGCGGTGGATATTTCAGGGAAAACCTTTTTACAGATACGAATATCGAGGCAACTTTGGTGCCAGAGATGGGTGCCAAGAGAACTAAAGCGCGCTTAACGTTTACGCTGCCTGCAAACGATACAGGATTACTCATCCTTCAACCCGATATTCGCAGAGCTGCAACCCTCTCAGAAGCAAACTTTGAGGCTCGTGGGTATGTAGAAATCTTCTTGTCTTCTCTCTCAGACTTAGATAAAGCAACTTTGATCGTTACTCCTGAGCAGCGTGGCACCTTCTTTAAGAATTTAGGAGCCGCAACATTAGCAGAAGTGGGGCTTGATCAGATTGCCTATTGTCTGCCAGTCAGCAACGGAGGAGTCTTCAAGCTTGCCAATAAATCTGCCGAGCAATAGCAGCAAAAACTGCTGACGTGCACTAGAGCGATGTAATTCAGATTAGGGGCGGGATAAACCTGCCCCTGACAACTTATCTTTTCTCAAAAGCCTTAATAATAGAGAACTGCGATGCCTCCAACTTTTAGGTTTAGTCCAGTTTCCTTTAGCTGGGTTGCAATTCACCCCAAGCCCAAAGGGGTCATCCAGTTTATTGGAGGTGCGTTTTTTGGCACTTTTCCAACCGTTTTTTATCGATATTTTTTACGAACATTATTTGAAGAAGGCTATACGATCGTCGCGCTACCCTTCAGGTTTAGTTTTCGGCACTTGCCGATCGCGATCGATTTACTCAAAGAGCAAGAAATATTGCGCAACGAGCTGACAGAAATTGCCCAGCGGTTGGGCTATGAAGATCAGTTGTATCAAGACAGATCAACCTACTTTTGGCTGGGGCACAGCTTGGGTTGCAAATATATCGCCCTCCTGGAATTTCTGAGTGGTCCGCAATGGAAGCAAATTGCAGCCTCTTGTATTAAGCCATCTGCCTATCAGCAAATCGAAGCGTTGATTGCCAGTGCGGGTTTAGAGAATGTTTCAATTTTAAATCAACCCTCTTTACTAGTTGCTCCTGATATTAGCGATACGGAAAGCGCAGTTCCCGTTCGGGCGATCGCTCGCTTTCTCGATCGAATTGGGCTAGGGGTAAAGCCAACCAGAGAACAAACCCAGTGTTTCATCGATCGCAGTCAGCTATTTAACCTAACGGCACTCATTTCTTTCAACAAAGATACGTTGGCAGGCAGTGAAACCGACGAATTTAAGCCTGAGAAAATCAGCAAAAATAGTGATGTACTATGGCTAATTGGGCAATTAAAGCAGAGAAAGTTTCCAATTTTACATCAGGAGTCAAGAGGCAAACATTTAGAACCTCTGGGCATCAGGGTGAATGAGTTTATAGTGGATCTTAATCTGTTTGACAAGTTTATTGAACCGCTTAAAAGCAGACAGCTTGAGGAATGGGTGATTCAATTTCTAGATGAGCTAAGGCAGCGACAAAGCTAAATTGGGGTTGAGTTAAGATCTATCAGCAGGTTTTAACGATCATGATCGATCAATCTGATTTTGCAGTGCGGCTTCTTCCAGGCTTTCTGCCGCTTGTGCAGATACACCAGCAGGCAGGACAGCAGCCAGATAATTTGTGTGGTCCCTATTGGGTGGCGATTTTGCTGCGATCGCAAGGCTTTGATGTCACACCAGAGGCAGTGGCTCAACTGGCTGGAACCGTCCTGCCCGTGGGTGATTCGGCAACCTGGCTCCCCACAGGCGCGGCTTCTAAACAGGGCTACAGTTTGCCGCTGCCGTCTACTGCTTGTCTCAATCAGGCGGGCACTTCGGCTCAGGGCTTAATCGCGGCGGTCAGCCAACTGACTGCTGGAGCGCTATCCCTGCTGCCGCTGCAAACTCGCTGGACTGTCGATCGCATCCAGGCTTTGCTGCAACTCTGCCAGAC
>JBBSFA010000132.1:0-7061 GCA_038239185.1 Elainellales cyanobacterium
AAAGCCTCGATTTTGCAGGAGCGATCGAGGCTTTGTACGAAGATGTAGCGTTTGAATAATCCTGACTCTAGACGGTTCCCAATCCCCAATCGACGATCGTCTCTTTGGGCGAAGTCAAGGAATTATCAAACCAGCTCACTACTTTTTGCAGGTCACTCTTATTGATAATCCCAATACACCCAGAAGTTCCCGGAGAATAGCTGGCGTTGTAATCCCAATGGATGCCAATATCCGATCGCTTCGTATACATTTCCGGATTGACGCTTACCCAAACGGGTCCCAAACCTTCTCCCCAACTGCCGGAATAGCTACCCTTTCCGCTACCCGCCCATTCAACATTACCCAAGCTCCACTTTCCTTCTGGCAGCGGTTCCATCGAGCCTGAGATACTGTCTCCAGCCTTGCGGAAATATTGCTTCCCAGGCTGACCAGAAACAGCAGTGACTTTATCTACAATCTGGTTGCCTTGCATCAGCGCTAGATTCAAATCCTCTAGCCCGTTTGACTCTTTCTGATACGTCCGAGTCAGCTTCAAATAGTAGTTGCCTTTGGTAGGATTAGAAACGCCAGGAGAACCGCCATTGGTACTGCCGCCATTGGTACTGCCGCCATTGGTACTGCCGCCATTGGTGCTGCCGCCATTGGTGCTGCCGCCATTGGTAGGAGGATTAGTGTCGATCGAATTGAGCGAACCTGTAGACATCTCCAAGGCATAGCGCATTGTCGATTTGCCGCTCGTAGAAACCTTGACATAATAGGTTCCTTGACCCAACTGCTGGCTCAGCGATTCGCTCGTGCTGCCAGAATTATTGGACATTGAGATCTGATTGCCGCTGCTGTCTAGCAACTGCAAGCTAGCATCTTTGTTGAGGTTGCCCAGCGCAAATTCTACATTGCTGGTTTCAGACAAGCTGAATTGGTAAACATCATCGCGGTCTTTGCCGCCAATCACTCGTTTGAATGTGCGATCCGATCGCGACAAATCACCCGCATCCAACGCCGTTTGGGGGCGGTTTCCAGCATCGTTGGCAATGCCTGTGCCTTTCAGGTTCAGCGTGTAATCAACAGTGCCATCACCGGAAACCTGCATGTAATACATGCCCGATCGCAGCCGACTGCTAAGCTTGCCGTTCTGCGAAGTACTCTTGACTTCACTGCCGTTTGCCTTCAGCAAATGCAAGGTGGTATTCCCGCTTGCATTTGCCAGAGAAGCGTTCACCATCGTTGTGTTGGTGATGCTGAGCTTGTAGTAGTCGCTGCTGTTGTTAGAATCCAGCGAATCTTTCCAGCTATAGCGATTGTTGCCGCTAAAATTGCCGATATTGTGAGCGCTGTCTAGCGAGTTGCGAATAAAATTAGAATCGTTGAGTGAATCAACTTGAGTATCTAAGGAAGAACCACTTAGTCCTGCACCCAGTTTCAAAAACCGAAAACCACTATTTGATGCGCTAGATTGGCTGGAACTGCTGCGTCCAGTCCGAGTAGATTTCTGATTAAACTGAGTTGAATTTTGAAAGTGCCCCTGATTTGCCTGTGTCCGCAATTGGGATGCAATATTGAGTTGATTGTGGGGCTTCAACCCCGCTGCTACGAAATTCTGCGACATGTTTTCTCCTGGTAGCCTGAATACTGTATGAGCAAATGTGCGAACGGAAAGTAAACACAGTCAGCACAAAGATTCAGGAATAGATGGATTATTTTCGCGACGAGAAAACTTCGAGCAGAAAGGCTATACTCTCCCACTCAATCCTTACGACTTTCCATTTACTTGTGTGACAGTTAGGTACATTGACACAAGGAAACTGGAATTGTTCCGTAGAGGACGATCGATTTTTTGCCCCCTCTGCCCAATCCGCTAACCCTTTGCCGGACTCGTCTTTTGTCGGACTAGCCACAGCCGATCTTGCGGATCGCCCGGATTTTCATCTTCATCCTGGCAAAGCAAAAGCTGCGGGTAGCCTTGCCGAGTCAGGGCGCTCCGCAACCGCCGCGAAGGATTCAGCAAGAAAATTGCGTCAAATCCCTGCGGAATCTTGAGCTGCCGAGGGGTTTCTACAAGCTGGAACTTGACCGTTGGCTTGAGTTCGTAGCTAAAAGACAGGATGTCGATCTCTGGTTCATCTGAAATGACTAGCGGGCGATCGGCACGATTGATTAAATTTGCCGCCACAGGATAATAGCCGCTTTTGCGAATACTTTTGCTCCAGCCCACTTGAGTTTGAGCATTCACACCGCAAGCCAAAATGCCGCCTGCAATTAAAATTGCCAGCAAAAGCCGCCAAATTCTTGGTTTCCAGGCTTTTGCCCCCCCGATTTGAGTCGTCAGAGTTGCAAATAGATAGGCACAAGCAATCTGGATACCCAAATAAGCCGGAAACAGATAGCGAATCCGCAGCGATCGCTCTCCACCCACCAGCACATCCGGCAGCGCTAAAGCCAAAAACGGCACGGCAACCAAAGTCAAGACAAACAGCCAAGTCCGCTGCGACGTGTGCCGACAGAGAAAAAACAAAGCGTAGCTCGCCAGCAAAACTAAAACTAAATTAAATGAATACAGCTCACCATTAATAAAGACTCGATTCAGATTCAGAAACCACTGGTCGAGTAAATAGCTCAAGGGAAACGATCGCGTCGTCGCAGAAGTTGCCTCATTGACTTGCGCCAAGTTGTGCAGCAGCAGCAGCAGCCAAGGCAAAAAGGCCAGCACTCCACCCCCGGTTGCCAGCAGATACGATCGCGCTGCCAAACTCCAACGCCACTTGCCTCGCTGCTTTTCGACGATCGCCACATACAGCCCATGAGCCAAGATCACCAAGCCACATAAAAGCTGGGTATACAGTCCTAACGCCACTGTTACCCCATAGGCAATCCAGCCCCTGCGCGATCGCCTTTCGGATTGCGGCGATCGCAATACCCAGAGCAGCAAAGCGCTGGATGCCAGCATTAAAACAGTCCAGAGGCTATAAGGGCGCGCTTCCTGAGCATATAAGACATGCAGCGGAGAGATCGCAAATATTCCTGTTGCGACCCAAGGGACTGCTAGATTCGATTCGGCTACATTGCGATCGGCTACATTGCGATCGAACAGGAACCGGCAAAGCCAGAACAGGCAGGGAAACCCTAGCAGACTAATGAAGGCTGAAAGACTGCGAATAGAACTGACTGAGTAGCCAAATAGCTCCGTCCACAAACGCGCTAGCAAAAAATAAAGCGGACTCTGTTCCGCGTTACCTTCTAGCGCTTTGAGTGTATCTCCCCAACTCGTATTGTCCGGGCGCTGATACTGCTGTAAAGTCTCCAGATCGATGACTTTCCCGGTGTAGACCTCTTGCAGAAATTCCGTTTTGGTATGCCCCGACATCCGCAGAGAAGTGCGTGCTTCATCTAGCCAAAATACTTTTTCGTCCAGGCTATAGAACCGGAAGAAAATGCCCAAAATTAGCAGCGCGATCGCTGAGTAACGCAGCCATCGGGACGATCGCTTAGAAGGAAATTCTGCCCTGATCTGACTGTCCTCTACCTTATTCTTCTGCACCCTGCACACCTCATCCCACACCTAGTAAGCATCTGAACGAGGATGGAAGCGAGGGTGAAGGAAAGTTTCAACGGGTCGATCGGCAATCAAATGCTGTTCAACGATCGCTCCCACCTGTTCTGGTTTGATTCGACAATACCAGATTTGATCGGGCGTTACACGTACCGTCACTCCAGAAGCACATTGCCCCATACAATCGCTGCCGCTAGCCAATACTCCCGCAGGAACAGTCGCCTGAAATGCTGCCAGCACATCCTCTGCACCGTTGCGAACGCACGATCGATGCTGACAGACCAAGACGCAGCGTCGCTTCGGAGGAGATTGACTCATGAATATCTCGTTTTAAACTCTAAGACTCAGCCTAAGGCTCAGCTATCCAAGGCTCAGCAGCCGATTGACCAACGTAGAAACCGATCGCTTAAGCTGCCGTTTTTGCCGCCAGCGGATGAATGCCTCTTCGTAGTCCTCGCCACCTAGCTGAAAGGTTTTCCAGGCATCCAGCGCTACGCCAACGCCCCAACCCAACAAAATGTACAGCGACCAACCCCGCCCAGACGAAAGCAGCAGATTCAGCAGCATCAGAAAACCAGTGACGATCGCAAACCGGGCAAACCGACGCTGAAACCGCTGACGACGCTGGAGATCAAAGGCGCGCCGCTCGACAGATTCACCCTGGAGAATTTTCCATTCCTGCTCTGCCGCCTGCATGTCTGAGGGAGCGATGTTCAACTCAGATGCAATTTCGTAGAGCTGCGTTCGGGTCAATTCGCCCGCTTCGGCTTGCTTGGCGATCGCGATAT
This sequence comes from Elainellales cyanobacterium, assembly GCA_038239185.1. Classification (GTDB taxonomy): domain Bacteria; phylum Cyanobacteriota; class Cyanobacteriia; order Elainellales; family Elainellaceae; genus FACHB-886. Next base: position 4,336 of record JBBSFA010000132.1, read on the forward strand.
GAAGAATTTGCTGAGCGTCCTCGGAACGATATAACTCAGTCATGGCTAGCAACCAGAAACAACGATGGGGAAGCGCGGGAAATTGACCGCTTGCTTCTTTAGTTATAAACCAGGCGCTTACTCTCTTGGCTGCTAATCTTGGACGTATTCTTCGCCATCCAGTAGGGCAATTTCCGCCCGGACAAACTCTCGCCCCAAATAGGCAGCATGATCCAGCATCCCGATTGGTGCGGGCTGAGTTTCTTCAAAAATCTTAATGCAAAGCTCTTTAGCGGTTCTGCCCGTGAAAACCTGCGTGTGAGTGCGCTGAAGGGTTTGATTGCAGGGCAAGGGTTCGCCCGTTTCAGGATCGCAGGCTAGCCCTCGGTCATTGACCGTATTGGTGAAGTGCTTGGCGCAAATCAAGTTGGCTGGGCGATCGAGATAAATCAAAAAGTAACCGCTGGGGTCAAGGGCAATCAAGCGGTTGGAGTATTGATCGTCCAAGATTCTAAGGGCTGCGGGCGATGGGATCGGTGTAGACACCAAGGGATTCATAAGCGGCTAGTCAGAACTTATAGGGACATTAGATCCAGTTTACAGCGGCGATCGCGGAATAGCGCTAATGCAAAAGAAGCTGACCTAAATCAGCCGACTGACCCTGCTAACTCAGCTATTACACCGCTATTACACCTAGGGCAATCTGCGTGTTTCTGCCTACGCCTTTCGGAATAGCCTTTTTCATTCCCGTGAAATAACGATGGTTTAAACTCCTTAACCCTTAGAGAATGTGCCTAAACCTGATGAAAGTGGTTCTCCGAACATGACGGCGACTCAATCCTCTATCCGTACCAATAGCCTCGAACTGCTGATGACCTATCAGCAAAAGCCCTCTGTTGCCCTACGCAACAAGCTAGTCCGAATGAATGCGGGCTTAGTCCGCAAGATTGCTCATCGAGTCAGCCATCAATGCGCTGAACCCTACGAAGATCTCGAACAGATTGGCTACCTGGGTTTGATCCGGGCGATCGAGCGCTTTAATCCCAATCAAGGCTGTGCCTTTAGCTCCTTCGCAGTGCCTTATATCCGGGGCGAAATGCTGCACTTCTTGCGCGATCGCGGTAGCTCTATTAAAGTACCCCGTCGCTGGCAAGATCTCCAAAAAGAAGGTCAAAAAGTTCGCGTCGAGCTGGTTAGGGACTTAGGACGGCAGCCCAACGATGCAGAAATTTCTGAAAGATTAGGAATCTCGGTTTACGAATGGCGCGAAATCCGTATGGCAGTGAAAAATCGGCTGCCTCTGAGCTTGGATGCGACCGTTTGCCACCAAGTGGATTCGCCCATCACGCTAGGCGAAACCCTAACAGACTCCAACTACCAGGCAATGCAGCGTTTTGATGAAGACCGTCAGCAAATCCAGCGAGCGCTCGGTCAACTCGAAGAAAAAACTAGAGCTGCGATCGAATTTGTCTATTTCAATGATTTCTCTCGCAAAGAAGTCGCAGAGCGGATCGGCGTTAGCCCCATGACTGTTACCCGTCGCATCCAGCGCGGACTGGATCAGATGGTATCCTTCCTACAGCCTCAAGCCCTCCAAACTGATCCTTAAAAACCTCATGAGATAGCCTCAGATCATGTTTTAACAGGCTCCAGGTCTTAACACGCTCCAAGGACATACAGGAGCTAAATTCAATAAAACCCGAAGCAGATAGAATGTCTCTCCCTACAAAGGACGCGCTCTATCTGCTTCAGGTTTTGCATCTGCCCCCTTCCTAATCGAACTTGATTTGCAGCAGTGAGCAATCGTCTTCAAACTGCTGAACTCCAGTGAGGGATTGCACCGTTTGAAAGATAGTGTCTGGTGAATCGTCGCCTGTTCCGTGCAGCTTGGTTAGAGTTTCAATGAATTCATTGAGACTCCAGGGGATGCCATCGGGCTGCATGATTTCATAAATGCCATCGCTGAAAACAAAGAGGGTGCTGCCTGAAGGAATTTCACAGCTCTGACTGCAATATTGGCTGCTGATCAGCATTCCGATCGGCAGTCCACGAGTTTTGAGCTGCTTGGCTTCGACGGGCAGGTCAGATTGAGACAACGAAAACAGTATAGCGGGCGGGTGTCCGGCGGCAGCATAAAGGAGCTGCCGCTTTTGCCGATCGTATATGCCATACCAAAGTGTGAAATAGCAGTCACGATGCCGATCCATCTCAAACACTTCGTTGAGTGCAGATAGTACGCTGCTTGGTTCGTAAAAGTTAGCATTTGGCAGGGACTGCGATCGTAAAATATTTTGGACGGACACCGAAAGTAGAGCGGCTCTCAATCCATGCCCGGAGACATCTAGCAAGTACAAAGCCAAGCAATCTTGATCCAGCCAGAAATAGTCGAAACAGTCACCGCCTAGCTGGCTAGAAGGTAGAAAACGAGCTTCAGCGCGAATGGCTCCAGTCAGCGGTGGCGGCAAGAGCGATTGGACATAGGCAGCGGCTTCGGCTAGCTCTGCTTCGAGGCGCTCTTTTTGAGTATGCAAGTCTTGCGCCAATCGCTGCAAATCCTGCGCCGACTGGTAGAGCCGCAATCCCGATCGCACTCGTGCTCTGAGTTCATTGACTTCGATCGGCTTGGGTAAAAAGTCGTCTGCCCCGGTGTCTAGCCCCCGGACTCGATCGTCGATTCCGCTGCGGGACGTAAGCAAGATAAAAAACGTCATGGCTAGCTGTGGATCTGCCTTGACCTGACAGCAAAC
>JBBSFA010000133.1:0-7044 GCA_038239185.1 Elainellales cyanobacterium
AATCTGGCGGTGATCAGCCACTTGCACCGGGGCAAACGGCATCGGTTGATCAATCTGGTCGATCGCTACTTCCAGCAGGGCATGGAGAAGCTGTCTGAGAACCAGAAGCAGGTGAAGCCTGTTTCAGAGCAGTTAATCTCGGTGCTGGAGGATGGAACAGCCGCAGCGCTAGGCAAAGAAGCCGCTTCCGATTTTGTGAAACTGTGGAATCGTCTGCCAGATTTGGAAAAACGCTACAAGGAGTATCTGAAGCAGCATCCGCGCCAAGAGCAAACCGGCATTGAGGCACAGAACCAGGCGCAGCACCAGCTTAGTCAGTCGTTTGCGCCGTTTTTTGCTGACCTGCACACAGGGCTAAAGCAGTTGGATAAGACAGTGCGTACCCATGAAGCCGCGCTGGCGGAGAAGGCAAAGCAGGCAGGAACTCAGAAGCGCAGCCAGATCGATCGCCATATCAAAGCTCTGAAAACGACGCTGGAAGCACTGCATACTGAGGTGAAATCAGCAGAGTCGTTTTTTGCTCATATTCGCTGGCTTCAGGAGCGGTTCCCGGAGGCGAAGTATGAGGATGTGACGGGGCTGTGTAAGCGGGCAACGCCAGAGGAGGTGAAGGAGCAGGACTATTCGCTGAATCCTGGACGGTATGTGGGGGTGGTGATTGAGGAGGATGGTAAGACGGAGGAGGAGTTTATCACGGAGATTTTAGATCTGAATCGGTCGTTGGAGAAGCTGAACCAGGAGGCGCATCAGCTAGAGGGAATTATCGCTCATAATGTGAAACAGTTAGCTGGAGAGGAAGATTAACCATGCAGACGATCGCAGCAAAAGTACAAATTGGAGACGATCGCACATTAACGATACAACTGCCTACTGACGTGCAGCGTGGTGAGTATGATGTCGTGTTGGTTTTGAATAGCCGCTCGGCTACTACAGAAGTACAGTCCTCAGGTCATTCTGAAAGTGAACCAGATAAAACGATGGCTCGTGTTTGGGAAAAGTGGGTAGAGGAAGTTGAGCAATTGCCGCTGTCGCCAAACCCAGTTCAAGGGGATTTTCAGCAGCACTTAATTGAGAAGTATCGCAAGCAAGGTTTGGAACTATTAGCCGGAGAAGAAGGTTAGCGATGCAGACGATCGCAGCAAAAGTACAGATTGGGGACGATCGCACACTCCAGATACAACAATAAGTCCGTGATTACGACCTATCGCCATTGGGCGAGTCTCGGTCTCGCAATTGAAATACGAATAATTCGGTAATATTGGAAAAGAATTTGGCAAAGCTGAACCAGGAGGTGCATCAGCTAGAGTGAATTGTTGCTCATAAAGTGGAAGAAATTGTAGGAAATTCATGAGTAAGTGGCTAATTTCAAAACTAGGATTAACCTCAACTCAGTTTATTGATGGAGATCGGTCTAAGAAGTATCCATCTAGAGATGAATTTTTAGAGTATGGTGTGCTTTTTCTAAACGGTGAATCAATTAATAGCGGCACGATACGAAAGGAATTTGCAAATTATATCTTGGATAAAAAATACTCTGAGATAAAAAAGGGGAGAATTAACCAAGGGGATATTCTATTAACAACCCGAGGAAATGGATTAGGCGACTGTGCCATTGTAAATATATCTTATCGTGGCTTGATAAATGCACAAATGCTTATCCTTAGACCGCAAAACACTGAGTTTGATTCGTATTTTTTGTTTTATTACTTGAGAAGCAATGGTGCCAAAAACATGATGAAAAGCATGTCTTCTGGCTCAGCCCAGCCTCAAATCCCCATACGAGATCTGAAGTTTCTGTCAGTTCCGATTCCTCCTATTTCTATTCAAAAGAAGATTGCGGCGGTGCTTTCTACCTACGATGACCTGATCGAAAACAACGATCGCCGCATTGCCCTCCTCGAAAAAATGGCAGAGGAAATCTACCGCGAATGGTTTGTCCGTCTGCGCTTTCCGGGGCATGAGCAGGTCACTTTTCACAAAGGCATCCTCGAAGGTTGGGAAATCAAAAAATTTTCAGAAGAACTTAATTTCAAGACAGGTAAATTAAATTCTAATGCTGCTGTATCTAATGGGAGATATCCATTTTTTACATGCTCAAATGAAACCTTCAGAACAAACACCTATTCTTTTGATGCAGAAGCCGTTTTATTAGCAGGAAACAATGCTGCGGGTGTCTATCCTTTGAAATATTATATTGGGAAATTTGATGCTTATCAAAGGACTTATGTGGTAACGCCTAAATATGAATACTTATCGGTAAAGTTTATCTATTTCATGCTGAGGGATAGATTAGAGCACTTGCAAACAATATCTATTGGTGCAGCGACTCAGTTTTTAACATTGCAAATGTTGAACTCTCTAGAATTTCTAAAGCCACATGAAAATTTAGTAATTAAATTTGAGCGAAATGTAGCCCCTATATTCAAAAAGAAATTTTTGTTAAAGAGAGCTAATGAAACTTTGATTAAATCCCGCGATCGCCTCCTGACTCGCCTCATCTCCGGCAAACTCTCCGTCGAAGACCTCGACATCCAATTTCCCTCCAGTATGGTCGCCCCTGACAACGACAGGAAAGCAACAGAAACATCAGGCTAAAATTTATCCAGGAGGTCAAGTATCATGCTGCAAACTATTCAGGGAACTTATCGAAACGGCAAAATTGAGCTGCTAGAAACCCCGCAGGGCATCACCGAAAGCGAGGTTTTTGTAACGTTCCTGCCCTCTCAGCCAACCAGTGCTACCAGCCCCTTGATGTCTTTTGGGATGTTTGCAGGGGGGCAGCCATCAACCCAAGCAGATTTCAAAGATGCCGAATTTCAGGGCGATGCTGATGATGCCCTCAACTGGGCATAACGTCCTGCACTATGAAATACATTCTCGATACTCATGCTTTGATCTGGTTTCTCGAAGGCAACTCTCGCCTAGGTGCCAACGCTAAAGCAATCCTTTCTGAGCCAACGAGTGCATTAATTTTACCCGCGATCGCCCTTGCAGAAGCTATCTGGATTGTTAGTCGGGGCAAAACCTCGATTCCTTCTGTTGAGGCGTTGCTCAATGTTGTCAGTCGCGATACACGAGTCATGATCTATCCACTTGACCAGGCTGTGATTGAGCAAACCGTACCGCTATCGACCATCAACGAAATGCACGATCGACAAATTGTATCGACAGCCCTTGTTATTCAGGCACAGGGAGAACAAGCAGCACTGCTAACCTGCGACCAAAATATCACTGCCGCAAACTTGATTGCGATTGTTTGGTAAAAGCGTCTATGCAGTGTTGTCCGATCGCCTCCTCACTCGCCTCATATCCGGTAAACTCTCCGTCGAAGACCTCGACATCCAATTTCCCCCCAGCATGACCGACTTACAATAGGAGTCATACTCAATGGATAAACTAGCCCAATATCGCAGCAGCATCCAGACAATCTTAACCGAATACTACAAGATGACAGTGGCTCAAAGGGCATCCTCTGAAGGCTCTGAAGTGAGCGATCGGCTGGCTTTCGACCAAGACCGCGATCAGTATCTCTGGTTCCGGTTTGGTTGGGACGACAAAAAGCTGGTGCAGCACATCATCATGTATCTTTGCATTAAGAACGGCAAAATCTGGCTCGAAGCAGACTCAACCGATTTGTGCGTAGTAGATGATTTAATGGCAGCCGGAATCCCGCAAGCCGATATTGTTTTAGGCTTTCATCCTCCCAGCAAGCGATCGCTAACAGAATTCGCTCACGCCTGAGAAATTACAGCAGTACCGATCGCATCGGGCATTCCATCCACAGATTCCCAGTGAACGTGCTATGACCTCAACCACTCCCGCCAAAACCCTTCTTACCTTTGATGAATACCTCGCCTACGATGACGGCACCGATACCCGCTACGAACTGGTCGATGGAGAGCTAGTTGCCATGCCGCCCGAATCTCCCGAAAATTTAGCGATCGCTCGATTTCTTCTGATTGAGCTGATGAAGCATGTACCGCTAGCACTCGTTGTCTACGGAACAGAAGTTGAAGTGTCTGGACGCCGCGCCCGGTGTAGAGTCCCCGATCTCTTAGTGCATACCGAAGAATCCCTTGCTGCTCTGGCAGGGACGACTCGCGCTACCCTCACCCGCGATATGCCACCTCCAGCTTTGGTGGTCGAAGTGGTCAGTCCTGGAGCCGTCAACCGCACCCGCGACTATCGCTACAAACATACAGAATATGCCGCCCGCGAGATCGCTGAATATTGGATTATTGACCCGCAAGAACGCCAAGTAACCATTTGCCAGTGGGTTGATGGGCAGTATGAAGATGCGATCGTCAAAGGCTCAACGCGGATTCCTTCAATAGTTATTCCAGCGCTAGAGCTAACCGTCGATCAACTGTTTGCAATGGGGCAGTAGTTGCTGGCACAGCAATATATCAAAGCAGTTGTGATGTAGTTTGTATAAGTACCCAGGCTTCTTTCGGACAAACCTGAAATTTTCGGGAAAGATAAGGAATCAGGTTCTAGCCTGCGCCGAAATGACAGCATCCCCCCATGCCAAACTTTATCTCTGAAGACGACATTGAACAGGCGATTCTACAAAAGCTGCATCAGCAATACGGCTTCCAACTCCTCAACTGCTTCACGGCAAACCCCGACACGCTCAACGACCGCTCCAACCGCACCGATAAACGGGATGTGATTCTAGGCGATCGCCTCAAAGCCGCTGCCCTTCGCCTCAACCCTGGGCTACCCGAAGCGCCATTGACAAAGCCCTAGCAATCCTGACCAACAAACGCTACGCCATGTCTGCGATCGCTGCCAACTACGAGGTAGATGGGCTGATTCGAGAAGGCATCCAAACCGACTACGAAAACGACCAGGGTCGCACCGTTCCGGTCCGGGTGCGAGTCATTGATTTCAACGACTTTAGCCCCGCTGGGAATAATGCCCCCAAAAAGAATGAATACCTAGCAGTCTCCCAACTCTGGATCAAAGGAGAGCGAACCTACCGCCGACCCGACATCCTGCTCTACATCAATGGGTTGCCTCTCGTCTTCATTGAACTCAAAAACTCCAACGTCAAACTCAAGACCGCCTTCGACGATAACCTGACCGACTACAAGCGCGACATCCCCCAACTTTTTCACACCAACGCCTTCTGCATTCTCTCCAACGCCCTCGAAACCAAAATCGGCAGCTTTACTGCTAGCTGGGAATACTTTTTTCACTGGCTCCGCGTCGAAGACGAGAAAGAAAAAATCGATCGCGACGAGATCAAAGAGTCCGGCACTAGCTTAGAACGGGCGATCGACGGGCTTTGCTCTCCAGCTAAACTGCTGGATTACATCGAGAACTTTATTCTCTACAACAACAAAATTCAGAAAGTGATCGCTCAAAATCACCAGTTCATCGGGGTGAATCGGGCGATCGAATCCTTTATTCAACGTCAAGACAAAGCAGGCAAGCTGGGAATCTTCTGGCATACTCAGGGTTCCGGCAAAAGCTTCTCCATGATCTTCTATGCCCGTAAAATCTTCCGCAAACTCACGGGTAACTTCACTTTCGTCATCATCACCGATCGCGATGACCTGGATCGGCAGATCTACCGCAATTTTCTCAATACCGAAACAGTTACAAAGAGCGAAGTGGCTCAGCCCAACAACAGCAAAGAGATGCGGGACTTTCTTTCGCAAAACAAACGCATCGTCTTCACCCTGATTCAAAAATTCCGCTACGACAAAGGCAAAAAATATCCAGTATTGAGCGATCGCGACGACATCATTGTGATTGTCGATGAAGCCCACCGCACCCAGTACAAATCCCTGGCTGAAAACATGCGGGTAGGCTTGCCCTACGCCAACTACCTCGCTTTCACAGGGACTCCCTTACTGGGCAAAGAGCGCAAGACTAACGCCTGGTTTGGCGATTACGTCAGCGAATACAACTTCTCTCAGTCTATGGACGATGGCGCAACCGTGCCGCTGTTTTACGAGAAGCGAGTGCCGGAAGTACTGATCCAGAACGAAGACTTAAGCGAGGAGTTTTACCAGATCCTTGAAGATGAGAACCTGGATGACAGCCAACAGGCAAAGCTAGAAAAGAAATTTTCTCGCGAAATTGAGGTGATTAAACGGGACGATCGCTTGGAGACGATCGCCAAAGACATCGTTTACCACTTTCCTCGCCGGGGCTACTTGGGCAAAGGCATGGTAGTTTCCGTCGATAAATTCACGGCAGTGAAAATGTACGACAAAGTGCAGCATCACTGGAAAGCAGAAATCAAAAACCTGGTAGGACGGATCAAAAAGTCATCTAACGATATCGAAAAAGCCCGTCTCAAAAAGATTCTAGACTTCATGCGTCAGACTGAGATGGCAGTGGTGATCAGCCTCGAAAATAGCGAGAGTGAAACCAAAAGGTTCGCAGATCAAGGACTTGACATCAAGCCTCACCGCGATCGGCTCAATACCGTTGATAAAGAGGGACACGACACCGAGTATCAGTTCAAAGACGATAGCCATCCCCTACGGTTAAGGATCCTTACAAATTTAAATTGCACTGCCAGAGCCTGGGAAGCCTTGTAGGCAGGCAACTTGTTTCAGAAGTTGCTCAAGGTATTTTTGTAATGCTCCTTAGTCTTCGTCTGCGCCATGTGGCTAACCGGATTTGACGTACCCAGCCTGTCCACGCTCTACCTGGACAAGCCTATGAAAGACCACACGCTGATGCAAACGATCGCCCGTGCCAACCGCGTCAGCTCTTACCTGATCAACAACGTCACTAAGACCAACGGCGAAATTGTTGATTACTACAACACATAAGTAGTCGTACAGAATCAATTACCCATGAGCGAGGCTGAAAGCCTTAACCCGTGATGGCATCGTGTGTACATCGTGTGTAAATTATCTTGTACGACTACTTAGTTTAGAATTTGGTGCCTGCTAAGAAGGTGAAGGCATGGAGTTCTGCAAAGACCCCACAGTACAGAGATGGAGCGCCTCCATCCAGGGAATGCCCTTGAGCTTGGCACCGAAAAACTCAGCCAGAGACTGACCTGCTTTTTGAGCATCG
>JBBSFA010000134.1:0-7023 GCA_038239185.1 Elainellales cyanobacterium
CACAATGATGTGGTGAAACACATAAGTCCGCATGGCAATCCGACCTAGCAGCCGATTCGTTTGTCCAGATCCTGTCCAACCTAGCTCAATCTCTGCATTGAGATCGTTGATAAATTTGTCTGCTTTACCAGAAATGCAAAATCGTCGTCGTCGAGCTTGCTTCAACGTTCGCTTTAGCACCAGACGATCGATACTGTTGCGATCTTCAACCGATCGCCACTGCTGCACAAATTTCGCCTGACTGCTCCAAGTCGGCTGAAAACTGCGATCGAGCACATAAGACCCAACTTGCAGCGGCAGCCGATGGGCATTAAACAAGCTCGGCTTACCTTCCACCACATAAGGCTTTGGATTGGGAAAGACTTCAAGCTGTCCGGGACGAGGCACAAAGCCAGCATTTTCCAGCAGCGCACTTACAACGGCTGCTAGCTCCCAGCTACTTTGAGCTTGAGCAAACGGAAAATAGAGATGCAGTCCGCCTGAATAGGAACTCGTACAGGCAACATAGTCTACTAGCCCGAACGCCTCCAACACCCCAGCAATTCGGGCGATCGCGAGCTGATCCTGCTGAGGGTGATAAGCGCTGCCACTATCAATATCGAGTAAGCAATAGTTTGTCTGTGCCCCGAACCGCACGCCGTAAAGGTAATGCCCTTGCTGAATCAGGCGATCGGAGAGCGGATAACGTCGCTCGGTTTGCCAATGAGGTGACGAATGAAGCGGTGAAGACTGCTGTTCGGAATAAATATAGTCAAATCGGTGCGGAAAAAGAGTGAGAAACTCATCTTTTTCCGACACGTAGCTAAATGACTCAGCAGCAACCAACGCGACGATAACCGCACCTCAACCTGAACGACAGCAAACGAATTTGATCGTTTATACCAGGTGTAAAAATCGCAATCGGGGCTGCAATCAGGACAGTTTGTAATCGAGTTGATTACAGATTTTTGTAATCAATTGAAGCACGATCGCCTATCCAAAGCAGTTAGCAGCTTAGTTGGGTAGATCGGTCTAGAGAGATCGGAGAGATCGGTCTAGACCGCTTGGGATCTGGGATCTAGAATTTTTGAGGTGGAGGCTCTAGACCGATCTAGCAGCTTGTAATCGTGGGGATCAGGTTGGTGAGGACGATCGCCAAGGGGGTAGGGATCTAGAAATGGAGGGTACATTGGTTCGGTAAAGCTGCTTTTGAACGAATGTTGGCTTGCGCTACCTTTTGGGCACTGTAGGGCAACCCAGTAAAAAGACTGGCAAAAATTGTTTTTACGGGAAGCTACTTGAAGTCTTAGTGAAATCCAGCTTGGGGTTAGTGCCAAACTTCTGGGAAGCCCTATTTAATAGCTGTAGGAGACAATCAAGGAGCCGCTGAGACTAATCGGCAATCCGCACCCAACTTAATGCAACAACTACTGCAAAATTCATTCCGAAGCCCCAGCAAATTTAGAACAGCGGCAAGCAAGCAAGCCATGGCAAGCCCAAATCCACTCAGTATTGCCTCTCGGCACCTGCAAACAGTGCCAGAACAATCTCCTCTCTTATCCGACTCTCTACTGGCAGATTGTAACTACGAGGTCGATTCTGTAGCAGCCGTGATCGAGCCACTGCTGCTAGCACCTAAGCGATGTCGATTCACCTCGCTCTATCTGCAAGCAGTCGCGACCGATCGCACTATGTTTCTGGCAAATAATTTGCTCCTCGATCGCATCGCAAATTTGACCCCGATCGCCTCTAGCTGGGTAGTCGGACGGAGTCCAGACTGCGCGATTACAGTCCATCACAAAACAGTTTCTCGTCGCCATGCGGTGATTAGCCAGCATCCAATCAAAGGCTTATATCTGATGGATGTGGGCAGCAGCAACGGGACTTGGATTAATCGGCATCGGCTCCAGCCTTCAGAGCGGCGGTGGCTCCAAGATGGCGATGTCATTCAATTTGGTAAACTGACGGTTGAGTTTTTTCTAAGCGATTGCAGAAAGTCCTGAACGCTAGGATCTACAAGCTCTCTGCATTTGAGTTACACAGGCGTTTTGAAGTGCATCCATGAAGCCATACCAGCAGATTCCGATCGCCGAATGCGGAGAACCCTTGTTGCCGATCCCGCTCACAGAATTTGTGATCGAAGATCCTCATCCCTACGTTAAGCTAGCCGCTCCCTACCAAGGAAAATCGCCCTACTATCTGCGGCGCGGCGTGCTGGAAAAGCTGCTCTACGCTCAGACTGTCCTGCACCGCTTGCATCCAGATTGGCGGATTCAAATTTTTGATGCCTATCGTCCCCGCGCAGTCCAGCAGTACATGGTAGATTACACCTTCGCTGCAACTGCAAAAGCTAAGGATCTAGTGCCCGATCGCCTCAGTCCTGCCGACCGGGATGCCATCCTAGAGCAGGTCTATCAGTTTTGGGCAGTCCCCAGCGATGATCCTGCGATGCCGCCGCCACACAGTACGGGCGCAGCCGTAGATGTAACTTTAGCTGATTGGGCAGGACAGCCGATCGACATGGGATCTGCGATCGATGAAATGTCGTCCCGCTCCTCTCCAGATTATTTTGCTGACTCCGATGCTTTGTTTCACCAGAATCGGCAGATTTTGAAACAGGCAATGGTGGCAGCGGGATTTTGTCAGCATCCTAGAGAATGGTGGCATTTCTCCTGGGGCGATCAAGTTTGGGCGTGGTTAGGGAACCAAGCAGACCCCAGCTTGAATCAGGTTGCCCGATACGGCGCTGTTTAGACAAAACCAAAGCGGATGGTGAAAGACCATCCGCCAGCAATAGAAATAATTTGGGCTGAGCCAGTTAATTGGTGGTGCAATATTTATTGACTTCACTCACCAGCGGCGCTTCCCGATCGGTCGCGGACTTCAGCGAATCGAAGGCTTGTTGGGCAGAAGTGGCATTTTTGTCTCCTGCCGCTTTCACCAGATCGCGAGTGGCTTGGCTGGTGTCGGTATACATGGCGATAAAGCGCGTTTGGAAGTCTTTTAGCTTCTCGTCAGCAAGCTGAAGCCCCTGCATGTCTGACTTGGCTTTATCCGCAGCGTCGGCAATTTTGGTCATTGCTTCCACATTGTTCGCTTTGGCGTTCTGCGTGACTGACTGTACGGATGACACTGCGCCGTTGGCAACTTTGATTAGCTTGTTGCACTGAGACACCTTGTTGTCTGAACAGCTTGTGACTAAGAAGCCAAGGCAAATAAGGGCGGAAAAGGCGATCGATCGCCGATAAGGGGGCAAACCCAAAAACGTCATGCAATTCTCCTAGACTGGCTGGCAAACTAAACAGGGTGACTAACGCTAGCTCAGGATCGCAGATTGGATGAATTAAATTCGCGATCCTAAATAAAGTTATAAGCTGTCGCGGCACTTCTAGACCTGAACGATCGAAATTTTAAACCCGAACTTCAGATTTAACGCCAGATTTAAAGCTTTTAGCCGCGATCGCCCCGAAGCCCCTTAAGCCTCCGATGGATTAAGCCGCGCCATTGCCCAAGTTGTGTAAGTGCCGATCGGACTCCAGAGCAGGTAAGGCACAAGCAACAGTGCTGCCCCGCCAGAAATCTGACTGACCCAAATCGCCAATGCCCAACCTAAAACCGCCCCTATGCCGCCCACGATCGTCCCTATCTTCAGGCGTTGCGTCAGCAGCATGGCGGGATTGTAGGCAAGGGTGACAATCTCTAGCAGCAAATAACATCCCATCAGCACCCAAGTCCTAGTACTGCCCGGGTCTTTCTGCCAAACCAGCGTAGCCGACCAAGCCCCAAAGGTAAAAATCAATGTCCAAATTACGGGAATCGCTTTCTCAAAGGTCAACCAGCGAGGTCGCTGCAACCGCTTAAACCACTGGATTCCTTTGGGAGTCATAATGCTGCCGATCGCGATCGCCATCAAGAGCGTGACACCGCCAATTATCATCCAGGGTTTAATCATCGCTTTGCCTTAGTTAAAAAATAACTGCACTCTGTAGCTTGGCAGAGTTAGGCAAAGCTTGTAATCAACCCCTGGCTTGAGATTTCTAGAGGCGCTTTAGCCAAAGATGCCGCCGAAGAACTCGATCGCCTGCTTCAGCGCCACGATAAAGATATCAACCTCTTCAGGCGTGTTATAGAAGTAGACGCTAGCTCTTGCCGTCGATTGGGCTTTCAAAATGCGGTGCAAAGGCTGAGTACAGTGGTGTCCCGCCCGAATTGCAATACCCTCCTGGTCTAATAGGGTAGACAGATCGTGTGGATGAACAGAGCCAGTGGTAAAAGCTGCTAGTCCTGCCCGATTGCTAGCTTCAGCGTTCGGCTTAGGGCCATACAGCGTCACCTCTGGAAGCTGCTCAAGCTGCTGGAACAGCCGCAGGGTCAGTTCTTGTTCATAGGCATGAATATTGTCCATCCCCAGACTGGTCAGGTAATCGACTGCGGCTCCTAGCGCGATCGCCTCCGCAATGGCGGGGGTCCCTGCCTCAAATTTGTGAGGGACATCAGCGTAAGTCGAGTGATCCAAAAACACATCGGCAATCATCTCACCGCCGCCCAAGAATGGGGGCATAGCGCGCAGAACATCCAGCTTGCCGTAGAGGAAGCCAATCCCGGTCGGAGCGCACATCTTATGACCCGATGCCACCAGCCAGTCGCAGTCTAGCGCCTGGACATCGATCGGCATGTGGGGCACACTCTGGCAGGCATCCACCAGCACTTTTGCGCCTTGCTGATGCGCTAGCTGAGTGATTTCTGCGATCGGATTCAAACAGCCGAGCGTATTGGAAACATGAACGATCGCCACTAGCTTGGTGCGAGCGGACAGCAGCGACTTGTAATGCTCCAGATCAAACTCTTGCGTCTCGGTAAGCTGCACAAACTTCAGCACGGCTCCCGTCCGCTGTGCCATCATCTGCCAGGGAATCAGGTTGCTGTGATGCTCCATCACCGACAGGATGACTTCATCGCCCTGCGTCAGCGTACTTCCCCAAGCGTATGCGACCAGGTTGATCGCTTCGCTGGCGTTGCGCGTGAAGATAATTTCCTCGCGATGCGCCGCGTTGACAAATGCCGCCACTTTATCCCGTGCGCCCTCGTAGGCATCCGTTGCCCGTGAACTCAGTGTATGCACTCCACGATGCACATTGGCGTGGTCGTGCGTATAGTAATGCTGCATAGCCTCCAGCACTGCCAACGGCTTCTGCGAAGAGGCTGCATTGTCGAAGTAAATCAGCGGCTTGCCATGAATTTCCTGATGCAGGATCGGGAAGTCAGCACGGGTTCTAATCGCGATCGAGCGTTCCTGAGTGACAGTCATAGGAAAAAGTAAGGAATGGGGTTTTCTTGTTAACGAGTCTTGCTAACGAGTCTGAGCCGAGACGAATTGGGAAAGTTTTTGTTTGAGAGAGTCGATCGCGATCTGCTCAAGCACTTCATAGGCAAAAGCGTAGACCAGCAGGCTTCGAGCGTTATCTGCGTCAATGCCCCGGCTCTGGAGGTAGAACACTTCATCTTCTTCGAGCTGTCCAACCGTCGCACCGTGGCTGCATTTAACGTTGTCTGCCACGATCTCTAGCTGCGGTTTAGTGTCCACTCTGGCTTTAGGCGACAGCAGCAGATTGCGGTTGAGCTGTCCGGCATCGGTCATCTGCGCGTTGCGGGGCACAAAGACTTTACCGTTGAAAATCCCGTGTGCCCGATCGCCCACAATACATTTGTGGAGCTGGCGAGTCGTGCCGTGGGGCTGGGTTAGGGCGATCGTGCTATGCAAATCTCCCACTTGTTCTCCGCCCAGCAGGGTCAGCCCGTTCAGCACTGTTTCAGTCTGTTCGCCCGTCTGGTAGATCTCCAGGTGATGTCGAGAGAGCTTTGCACCCAAACTGATCGCATTGCCAACGTAACGAGAGGTACGGGCTTGCGAAACTGCGGTCTTGCCGATGTGGAAAGCCGATTGTCCTTCTCGCTGGACTCGCGTGTGATTGACTTGGGCATTCTCAGCAAGCCAAATTTCGGTAACGGCGTTGTTGAAGTAGGCTCCAGCGCCGATCGCCACATAATCCTCGACCAAAGTCACCGAACTATTGGCTTCAGCGATCACTAGGGCGCGAGGTTGAGCAAACGTTTCCCCAGCCGTGGAGACAAACAGCAGATGCAGCGGAGTGGCGATCGCCTCATTGCGGGCAATCCAGATCACGGCGGCATCCGTCAAGCCTGCGGTGTTTAGGGCAGTGAAGACTTCTTCAGCTCCAGGTTGCTTGCCGAGGTAAGGCTGGAGGCGTTCCTCAAGTTGAGCTAGCTGCTTTAAGTTGCCGATCGCGAGCTTGTCAGGCAGCGCTTCGAGCCGCGATAGATGAGGCGCATAGCTGCCGTTCACAAACACCAAGCGGCTGTTCTCGGCTTCTGGCAGAATGAACGGCTGAATGGCTTCCAGGCTGACTTCAGTCGGCTTGGCAGTTGAAAGCTTGACTTGCAGCAGGTCAGATAGATCTGTGACCCGCCATTCTTCATCGCGAGTGGTCGGAAAGGTCTGTTCCTGCACACGAACCGCTGCATGATCGCGGAGCTGCCGCAGCCACAGGAGTTCAACTTGCGGTTCAGTGCCTTGTTTAGCTAGGTCGAGCAATTCTGTGAGGTAAGCCGATCGCTTCTCAGCGGCAGTAGATGGCAGCGGAGTCTCGGCTGTAGAAGCTAGTGATATCTCTGCTTCTGGAGATTGAATACTCATCTATGCCACCCCCGCTGTGGCTTCTTCTACCACCCAGTCATAGCCCCGCTCTTCTAAGGCAAGCGCTAGCTCTCTGCCGCCCGTGCGGATGATGCGTCCGTTGGACATGACATGCACATAGTCTGGGATGATGTAGTCCAAAAGGCGCTGATAGTGCGTGATGACGATCGCAGCATTTTCTGGAGTCGAGAGTTGATTTACCCCAGCCGCGACAATCTTAAGCGCATCAATATCTAGCCCAGAGTCGGTTTCGTCTAGAATGGCTAGTCTTGGCTCTAGCAAAGCCATCTGCAAGATTTCGTTGCGTTTTTTCTCGCCGCCCGAAAAGC
>JBBSFA010000135.1:0-7016 GCA_038239185.1 Elainellales cyanobacterium
ACAGATTATTGACGGTAACTACGGTTCCTGGAGCGATCGCGATCGTTTCCGTTTGCACGGGTTCACCCGAATGGGCGTAGCTGATCCGCCAGCCTTCCGGGGCAGCAGCGCGGCTGAAGATTTCTAGCTCGGAGAGCTGCGCTAGGCTGTGCAGGGCTTCCCCGCGAAAGCCTAAACTTTTGACCTGCCAGAGATCGTGGCGATCGCGAATCTTGCTGGTGCTGTGAGGCAGGGCGGCTTGCTGCAAATCGCTGAGGCTCATGCCTGCGCCGTTGTCTGCCACTCGAATGCGCCACTGATCTGCCCACACGGAAACGGTGATGCGGGTCGCGCCTGCATCCAGGGCATTTTCTGCAAGTTCGCGCACCACGGCTGCTAGAGAATCGATCACTTCTCCAGCCACCATCAGATGCACCACGTCTGCGGGTAGAGCTTGAATCTGAGCTGTCATAGCTCTAGTTTAACGTGCATCTTGTTTGGGGCTATTTCTTCAATGCCAAAGTCAAACCATCCGCGATCGCCAGCATACTCAAGCTAATCCGATCGTCTTGATGCAGCTTGTCATTCAGCGATCGAATTGCCTTAGTCCGGGTATCTTGAACCGCTGGATCTGCGACTTGTCCTGACCACAAAACATTATCAATCGCAATCAATCCACCTTGCCGAATGAGTTGCAGCGATCGTTCGTAATAGTTGTCATAGTTGCTTTTATCGGCATCAATAAACGCGAAGTCAAATGTGTTTGCCTGTCCGGTTGCCAGCAGAGCATCTAATGTTTCCAAAGCGGATGCAATTCGCAGATCGATTTTGTTTGCTACGCCTGCCAACTGCCAGTATCGCTGGGCGATCGCGGTGTATTCTTCGCTGACATCGCAGGCAACAATCTTGCCGTCTAGCGGCAGTGCCAGCGCGACGGCTAGCGAACTGTAGCCTGTGAAAACGCCGACTTCTAGCGTTTTTTTCGCGCCGATTAGCTGTACCAACAGCGCCATGAGCTGTCCTTGCTCTGGGGCAATTTGCATCTGGCTCATGGGATGGTTGGCGGTTTCCTGCCGGAGTTGTTGTAGCAGGGGCGGCTCTCGCAATGAGGCGGAAAGTAGGTAATCGTGGAGCGATCGCGCTAGGAATGTTTTTTCTGACATCTTTGGAGGTCTAGGGGCTGGGGTTTAGTGGTATGGCGAGTCTTCTTCCTTAAGACTCGGTTCAGCCTCAATCCAACCTTTGACAATTTCAACAGGGATACTCACGGTAGGATGATTGGCAATTGCTTTTACTGCCTCAATACTGCCTGCTTTAAGAGCACTCCAAGCGCGATCTTCAAGGGTTGGTTGGTTCTTAATCCGATTAATAGCTTCTGAGACAAAGACCTTTTTCTCCGCCTCAGTTGAAGTTGGATAAGTCTTCGCTAACTGATCTAGCAATTGTTGAATTTCAAGAGCGGCTTCAGATAGATTTGTCTCTGAGGCATAGTTGTGCTGCGTACCAACTTGATCTCCTTGGACGGTGACATCACCAGTGTTGACATTACCAACTGGGGCATGAAAGTTAAAGTTTTGTGACTTAGGAGCTTCTGACATAGGATCACAAATTATCCCTAGGGCTTCGGCTACTCTCTCACGAATGTGAGGATCTGGGTCATCTAGAGCTTGAATCAAATATGGAATTGCTGCTTCATCACGGATTTTTGCTAAAGATGCTACAGCTTTGAGTCTTACCCGCAGGCTTGGATCGCTTAGCGCAGCTTTACCTAGGGCTGATATAGCTACTGCCTTACGATCAGGATTGCCAACCACTAATCAATCCTTAAGCCCCTTGCTTTTCGTAAATTTTCCCTAGTGCCTCCGCAGCGGCGCTTCTTACATCAAGATTTTCATCTTCTGACAAAAGCTGAGCCAAAACGAGCACAGCATCCTCTGATTGCAGATTGCCCAAAATTTCGGCAGCTCTTTGACGAATATTAGAGCTTTGACTCTTTAATGCTTGAAGGAGCAATTGTATATCAGTCAACTGATTTAGATTAGCTATCTCCTCTTGCTCAGGCTTCTTGCGAACAGCAATATTTTGCGAACTCCTTAATGATTTTAATTCACGTCTCCGTGCAGTAGTTAAATAAATTTCTCGGGCTTTTCCAGATGCCAGCAATTCAGGTTCTTGCTCAAGCCCTCTTTCTCTCAGTTTTCGCTTTACGTATCTATATAAGTCACCGACAGAAATTAATCCATCGTGGTCAGAATCTGCCAAACCCGTTTTAAGTCCCTGAACTATGTAGTGTGTATAAACAGATAACTCTGACTCTTGTCGATTTGAGAAGGATTGCCAAGGGACGGATGAGGTAAGAATGGCTCGATTTTCACTAATTAGACGAGGACTCAAGTCTTCTGAATGTGCAGCATCTCTCGTTGCAGAGTCACTGTAGCAGCAATCCAAAATCAGTATTTGATTAGCCTGATTAGTATTCATAGCTTTAGTAAGCAGGCTAGATGATACTGATGTCTGCTTTACATAATCCTTTTCTGTGGCTCGAGTTGTTAAATAAAACTCACCAGAAGAATCCTTAAGGCCATGACCAGAAAAGTAGAAGAGGAGTGTATCACTATCCTGACGATTAGCAAGGAGTTCTTCAATAGATTCATTTAGTTCTTGAAGCTGAGGATCGACAAGCGATCTCACTTGATCGAAGCCGCGTTGCTCCAATACCTGCTGCATTGCCTGGGCATCTCTTTGAGCTTCAGGAAGCGATGGCAGCGCAGAACTATATTCACCTACACCTACTACTAATGCATATCTAGTCATCTAATACATCTGCTCGCCTATGCACTTTAGCTTTGCTATGGAGATCCATACCATAAACAGTATAACTTTTCTTAATCTTTCCTTGCCTACCCAGTATAACAATGACCTCAGCGCCTTTCTCAGTCTTTCTCCCAATCACAGTGCAGCAGAAGCTATGCGGCAAAACTTGAACAAGGCGCTTCAGAGCAACAAACAGGAAACGGTCGGATAGAGCTAGACATCTACCACTCTACAAAGTTTCCAAAGAATACATCCGACCCTGAGTATCGCTAAACTCCACCTCAAATACACCCGGCTTATATACCTCTACGATCGTCCCCACTTGCCCCCGCACTAACTCTTGCGCTGGGCAATCTTCCAACAGTGCCACAACATCCAGCAGCTTCAGGGTTTGATTCACCGCAGAACACCTCATTGCTCAAAGCACACAACAGCTTTTGCTCATCAATTATGGCGCGATCGAGATTGGGCAACTTCGTAGCATCAAATTTCGCGTTCCAACCAGGAGCGATCGTCTTCCAAACCTCAACTTCCACCCTCTGAACTCAAAACTTCGACCTTTTTGCTCAAAGCTTCGACCTTTTTGCTCAAAGCTCCGACCTCCAACCCTGAAGCTCCGTCCTCAGAAGTCGAAACTTCAGCCTTTTTGCTCCAACAATCAAGCTCAGAACTCGGAACGCCGAGCAAAAGACTGCATCCTTCAAGCTCTAAGCTGCATCGATCGCAATTTGGGCGATCGCACCAGAAGTTTCAGGCTCTAGTTGGGCAAGACGGGTTCAGTTCAGTATGATCAATCAGAAGAAGAGATTGGATTTAGAGTCTTCATGAAAATTAAAGTCATCATTCACGAAGCGGAAGAGGGCGGCTTTTGGGCAGAAGTCCCAGCCATTCCAGGCTGCGCCACCCAAGGAGATACGTTTGAGGAACTTTTACAGAACCTCTATGAAGCGATCGAAGGTTGTTTATCAGTGGATATTGAATCTGCCGAGATGGGGGACAACGATCGCATCCTAGAAATCGCTGTATGAAATCCATTTCGGGTAAAGATTTTGCAAAAGTATTGGAGCAAAATGGATGGACTCTATTGCGGATTCAGGGAAGTCATCACATCTATGGAAAACCTGGAATTCCAGACCGGATCTCGGTTCCCATTCACGGCAATCAATCTCTTAAAACGGGGCTGCTCCGACATTTCTTGAAGGTTGCCAGGTTAACAGATAATTTTCAGCCGCTCCCTGAAACCGATGAAAATGAGGGCAGTTGAAAAGGTCTCTCCAAACATGATCCTTCAAGCTCTGAGCCGCATCGATCGCAATTTGGGCGATCGCATCAGCAGCAAGATTAAGAATCATCAGTCTGCCAGAGCGATAATGAAATCAAACCGCAAGCATTTCCTCTTCTCGATGAACAACTGGCAAGAACGCATTAGCATCCATCCCAACATCTGCCACGGTAAGCCCTGTATTACCGGAACCCGTATCATGGTATCTGTCATTCTCGATAATCTCGCAGACGAGATGAACCCCGATGAAATTGTGGCAGACTATCCGCCCCTCACTTTAATCGATATCCGAGCCGCGATCGCCTACGCTGTTGCATTGGCAAGAGATTAACCAACCTTGGAAGCATAGAGATCAACCTCCGATCTTCACCGTTCAACCTCTAAACTCGGAACTTTGACCTTTTTGCTCAAAGCTTCGCCTTCCAAACCTCAACTTCCACCCTCTGAACTCAAAGCTCCGACCTTTTTGCTCAAAGCTTCGACCTCCAACCTCGAAGCTCAGAACTCAGAAGTCGAAACTCCAGCCTTTTTGCTCCAACAATCAAGCTCAGAACTCGGAACGCCGAGCAAAAGACTCCATCCTTCAAGCTCTGAGGCGAAAGTTGCCATCATTCGGCTGCTGCATCGTTCTCATTGGGCAATAAAGGCTCGATCGCCGCTAAAAACTCAGGAAGGCTGGTTTGGAGTGTCATCTTGCGAGTAAATAACGGTAGCTGTATTCAGTATTTCCTTCCGACGAATCCAGTTTTCGCTCTGTTCAATCACCCGCTTTTCAACCAGATCAACCTCTCGCCCTACAATGCTTTCGAGCTGTTGCTGCATCGTGACGAGATCGAACAAATTCCAGGGCGCATCCACCGCAAAGGTAACAAGTATATCTAGATCGCTATCGGGGCGAAAATCATCCCGCAGGACTGAACCAAACAAAGCAAACTCAGTGATCTGCCACCGATCGCAAAAGTCTTGGATCTGCTGCATCGGTAATTCGATCGTTTTGAGTTTCATCTGCATAAGGGTAAATCAAAAGTCTGAAGATTGAGCGTATCAACATTTTTAGAGTAATTATCGATCGTAATCGCCACTACTTTGCCTTGGGAGTCATAGTCCAGAATTAAATCATCAGTGACGGCATCGGTAGAAACAATCGGCTTTCCAGTTAACTCGATCGCTAAAGTATCTGTTTCAGGGAAGTATTGAATCTTCATGATGGCTCTTCTCCTTGCTGTCGTTCCAAAAGTAGTAGAGGCTGAAGCAGGACTAACAGCTCAGGCAATTTGTTTTGAATGACATCCCATACGACATCTAAATCTACTTGATCGTACTCATGCACCATCACATCCCGCATTCCGGCAATAGCCCTCCAAGGAACTTCCGGATGTTGCTGCCGTATTTCTGGAGATAATCGTTTAGTGGCTTCCCCAATAATTGTAATTTGATAGAGAATTGCTGATACTTTCTCATCGTTGGCTTCCAGAGCAGCGCGATCGACTCGATTGGCATAACGCAAAATCCGACGAGCGGCGATTTGAATATCGATCAGAGATTCGTTATCGCGCGGCATAAATAACTTGTGCAGACTCTAGAATATTTTTGCGGCGCAACCAATTATCGCTGCGATCGAGCGCAGCTTTGACAATGAAATCAACCTTGCGACCCAGCAGAGCTTGCAGTTCGTCTTTCATTTGTAGGGTTTCAGATAAGCCGCGCTTTGCAGTCGGCGCAAAGGTGACTAATACATCGATATCGCTATCGGGGCGAAAATCATCTCGCAGGACTGAACCAAATAAAGCAAACTCAGTGATCTGCCACCGATCGCAAAATTCTTGGATCTGCTGCATGGGTAATTCGATCGGTTTGAGTTTCATGTGCTGTCCTCTGCGATCGCACTCTCTGTTTTGGTCAATCCATCCCACTCATCCACCAGTCGATCGGCTACTTTGCCAGAAACTACCACGGTCAGTTGCTCCGGCATATCACCAATATGCAATATTTTGGCTTAAACCTTCACCTTTCGCTATCCTTCAGGCTTTCCACGCGGCAGTTGACTAGACGATCGAAATCCTGTATCTTATTTTGCTTAAGTGCTGTTTTCACTCATGCAATGGGTGAGCGGCACAGTCCACCGAAAACTTAGTCACTACCCGCTGCTGCTGTGAACGGCAACGGGTAGCTAACCTGCCAGCGCTGGTGAAGCAGCTTGGAGGCTGAGGGGTATGATAACCCCTTTCTGCCACCCTGCGTCATGCAATCGCGGGGTGGCTAAGTTTTTGGTTTTCCTCAAACAGAAACCAAAAACCAAGGAAATCCCATGACCTATCACAATTCGGATCAAAGCGGCGACAATTCGCAGCTAAATACCCTCCTGTCTGCCTTCTCCCAATCTCCCCTGCGCGGCAAATCTCGTGTGCAGATCATTGCGATCGGCGCTCCTGAAGATGTCTTACAGCTCATGCACCGCCTGCATCGCTGCGGGCTAGAAGTGCCGATGTGGAGTCCGCCGCAGCCGATCCCCGACACCGAAGAAATCGTGCGAGTTTACATTCAAAATGCAGGGCAAAACGCTGGACAAAGCGGCAGATAAGTCCGTGAACATCAAACCTTGCTGACCCCAGATGCCGGGATTCTTCGAGAATCCCGGCATCTCTGCCTCACAGGTTGATATAACCATTTCAGTTAACTTATACAACAAATTTTGTTCGCGTAGACAAATATATCTTGTTATACGGAATTATCTCTTGGTGGGTCTTAAATAGTAAGCAATCTTCTGCTCCTGTTTGCTCAACCCAGTGCCAAGTCGCGATCGAGGATTAAACACCATTCATGTCTAGATACAAGCCATCATCCCGGCAAACCAGGGCAAACGCATCTTAAATGGGGAGAGACCTCTCTGGATAGATTTTAGGTGCGATGGTGAGAGAGGATAGGCTAAACCCCATCCATG
>JBBSFA010000136.1:0-7012 GCA_038239185.1 Elainellales cyanobacterium
CTATCTCTATAGGCTACATTGAAGACAGTACTTGAATCGTTTATCGTTCTGTCTAGCCATTGGGGGAAACCGGAATAGAGAGGAGATAGTTCATTGTCAAGCATCTTGACTAATTCAATCTCTCGCCTAAATTCACTACCGCCTAACTTTCTCACTCCAAATGCAGCAATGACGGACTCAAACGAGTCTCCTTCAATATCTCTTCGTCCCCCGACTAATTCTGAGAAATCATCGAAAATTACAGCACGATAAAGTTTATTGATAAACTCTTGTAATTCTAGTTGACTAGGAAATCTAAACCACTCGATACCAGGTGCCTCTGAGACATGGTACCCTCTCTCTGTCAACTGAGAATGAATTATTGACTCTATACGCTCGTCTGGGATTTTAATTGCGCCCAATAAATAAGGTTCCTCTGGGTGCGAAGTTCTAATCTGTGCACGTATGCGCTGTCGTGCCAGTTGAGCAGGATCAGCATCAATATTCCCAGAGGTTCTACCAATTTTTACCCTCGGTTGCTCTCTTAAATATGAAGGGAATGAATAAATGTAAAGAACAACCTGGGTTTCCATAACTTAGTTTGAATGACTACGGGCTGCCTTAGCCTGGTATTCAGGAATAAGCAAAGCGATTAGTTGGTAATTATAACTAACTCACGGGCTTTAGGTACAATCGCCCACTACAACGCTTTCCAAGCAACACCTAACTGAGAACTTACGCCTACTTGAGTGTCATAACTCACAGATAACCTTTTGTTACACCCCAACAGGAGAATTGGCAGTCTAACTGCTTAGCGATCAGCGCGCTTCACTGAAACTCGACGGCGGTTTGAAGCTGTCGGGCGAGCTGATTAAACGGCTCCCAGTTGTCTTCAACGATCGCCTGCCAAACTGCCTCAATTTCGGGGCGAATCAGAACTGTGGTGGGATTGTGCTGGTTCAGACGAGTGGCGATCGCGGTCATCTCACTTTCCGGCAGGCTGTTCAGCACTTGGTGGTAGAGCTGTCGCCACTGCTCGAAACTGTGGGCAGCCGTATCGGACTTGACTGTTGGATCGATCGCGTCTGGAAAAATGGCTTCCACATCCTGTCGCCAGTCGGCAGAAAACTGCTGGCGTAGCTGCCTAAAAAAGTCGTGATAGCCCACTTTCGTCTCCCAGAGCAGCGTGAGCGATCGGCGCAACAACTCATCGGCAACGGCAGGCGAGACACCGTCTAAGCGAATCTCAAAGCCCAGCTTTTGCAGCATCCGCTGCCGATACACTTCCAGATAGCGTGCTTCAAATCCTTTGAGCGCTGTTTCCATCTCAAACGAATCGATTAAGCCTTTCAGCGGCGCTTGCAGCATTTGCAAATTCCAGACGCAGGCAGTGGGCTGGTTGCTGTAGCAGTAGCGTCCAAAGTAGTCAAAATAGGCGGCGGTGAACTGCGGATCATACTGAGTGATGAAGGCGTAAGGGCCATAATCGAAGCTCTCACCCGCGATCGACATATTATCGGTGTTCAAGACCGCATGGCAAAACCCAACCGACATCCACTGCGCCGTTAACTCAGCCACTCGCTGCACCAGTTCTGTATAAAACTGCAAATAGCGGTGCTCTGATTCTTTCAGATGCGGATAGTAGATCGCGATCGCATGATCCAGCAAAGTCTGAATTAAATCCTGCCGCCCCAAATAATGCAACCGCTCAAATGTGCCAAACCGAATATGCGTTTGAGCCAGCCGCACCATCACAGACGATCGCGTCGGCGAAGGTTCATCACCGCGCCACAAGGCTTCACCTGTCTCCACCAAACTAAGGCAACGCGAGGTGCGAACCCCCAGATGGTGCAATGCCTCTGCCGCCAGCACTTCCCGCACGCCACCCTTCAAAGTCAGGCGACCATCACCGCCTCTAGAGTAAGGCGTTGTCCCCGATCCTTTCGTGCCCAGATCGTACAGCGCCCCGTCACTGCCTCGAAGCTGTCCGTACAGGAAGCCCCGCCCATCGCCCAAGGCAGCATTGTATTCGCCAAACTGATAGCCGTGATAGCGCATGGCAAGCAGCGGTTGACGATCGCGAAATTCCCCAAAGGCCTCAATAAAATCAGCATCGCTGACCGCAGCCGGATCAAGCCCAAACAGCGGCAGCAGGGCATCGTTGCGCCAGCGCAGGGTGTGAGTTGGAAATTCTGCTGCCGCCACGCGATCGGCATAGTCTTCGCCCAATCCTTCAAACGTAGGCTCAAAGGGCAGTTTCAGCAATGGATTAGCGGTGGGCAGGTTGGACAGATCGGCAGTCATGGGTAGCTCAGAGTGAGAAAGTTCAGAAGGAGTCTAACGAGTTAGATGATAGCGCGGCGTGCGTCTTTAATCTGCGTCTCAGGTTCCACTCCAACTAGAGGATCAAAAAACTAGACTGGATGTAGCGAGGCGGCACTTTATCCCAACGGACTCATGGATAATCTATTTAAGGGTTTTGAAGACTTTGTTGAGTTTTTAAGCACGATCGAAGAAAAAGTGGAGCGGGGCGAACTATTTACAGAAGGTCAGTTTAACGTTCGCAACTTCAGTAATTCTTCCAGTCAAGGCACGATTCCCCGCAGTAATACGGCTCAGGCAGATCGCCCCCCTGCAACGACTGCCGAAACCGATCGCGTCATTGTCACTCCGCCGCCTCAATCTGCTGCTACTCCACTACGTGGCGTAGGCGGACTGGCAGCAGTCCTGAAAGAACTGCGGGAACTGGTTGAACTGCCCTTGAAGCGCCCCGAACTACTGAGCAAGCTAGGGCTAGAACCGCCGCATGGTGTGTTGCTCGTCGGATCTCCGGGCACGGGCAAAACCCTGACGGCGCGATCGCTAGCGGAAGCCTTGGGCGTGAACTATATTGCGATCGTTGGACCCGAAGTGATTGGCAAATACTACGGAGAAGCCGAAGCGCGCCTGCGAAGCATTTTCGAGAAAGCGAGTAAAGCCGCCCCCTGCATTGTTTTTATCGACGAGATCGATAGCCTTGCCCCCGATCGCGCCAAAGTGGAAGGGGAAGTTGAAAAGCGCCTAGTCGCCCAGCTTTTGAGCCTGATGGACGGATTTGCCGAAACCAAAGGCGTGATTGTGCTAGCGGCGACCAATCGCCCTGATCATCTCGATCCAGCCCTGCGCCGTCCGGGACGGTTCGATCGCGAAGTCCAGTTTCGCGTCCCCGATCGCCAGGGTCGGCTAGAAATCCTCCAGATCCAAACCGCTGCAATGCCTTTAGAAGCCTCTGTGAATTTAGAGGCGATCGCGGATTTCTCTGTGGGAATGGTCGGAGCCGATCTGAAGGCAGTCTGTCAGAAAGCCGCTTATATTGCCCTCCAGCGACAAGTGCCCGATCTGCAAGATGCCATTCCCGATCGCCTAACGATCGCCCAAGCCGACTTTTTGCAAGCGCTTCAGGCAGTCAAGCCCTCTGTGCTGCGATCGCTAGAGATCGAGTCGCCTAACGTCGATTGGGCAGACATCGGCGGACTCGACTCGGCAAAGCAAACGCTGCAAGAATCGGTCGAGGGGGCGTTACTCTACCCCGAACTCTATCGGCGGACGGGCGCACAAGCCCCTCGCGGTATTTTGATGTGGGGCGCACCCGGAACCGGAAAAACGCTGCTCGCCAAAGCGGTCGCTTCGCAGGCGCGGGCAAACTTCATTGCGGTCAGCGGTTCCGAACTGCTGAGCAAATGGATCGGAGCCGCCGAGCAAGCCGTGCGGGAACTATTCCACAAAGCCCGTCAAGCCGCCCCTTGCGTTATCTTTATCGATGAAATTGATACGCTGGCTCCCGCCAGAGGCAGTTTCATGGGCGATTCGGGCGTGAGCGATCGCGTCGTCGGGCAACTGCTGACAGAATTAGATGGCTTGCAAGGCTGTCCCAACGTGCTGCTGATCGCCGCCACCAACCGACCCGATGCCCTCGATCCAGCCTTGCTCCGATCGGGACGATTGGACTTGCAGCTCAAAATCGATCTGCCAGACGAAACCAGCCGCTTGGCAATCCTACAGGTTCACAACAGCGATCGCCCCCTAGAGCAAATCGATTTAACCCATTGGGCAAGCCAAACTCCCGATTGGAACGGTGCAGATCTAGCTTTGCTGAGCAATCAGGCTGCCCTACAAGCCGTTCGCCGCTTCCGATCGCAAGGACTGCTCGATCCAACCACCATTCGGATCACAGTTGCCGACTTCGAGGCAGCCTATGAGGCGATCGTCAGTCAAAAAGCGGCTCAGAATTGAGGCGATCGATTCTCCCGAATGTTCTCGTTAAGTCAAGCTTTCCTCAACAAAATTTTGCACAACTTGACAAAAATTGTTACATTCCAGGATAACTTCTCTGCTGCTGGACTCCTCCCATGAATCTCTTATTTGGCATCATTCCCTTTCCCACACCGCTGAAGCCCAAGTCCCGCGTCTATGACCTCAAGACCCGCCTCGACTGGGGTGAGCCTGCCCTCACCATTGTTGATATCCGCGATCGCGAGGAGTTCAACCTCTGCCGAATTCAGGGCGCAGTGAATTTGCCCCTAGATCAGCTTGTTAATCAGGCAATAGATAATTTTGAACTCAGCCGCGATCTCTACGTATGCAGTGATCTAGATGAAGAGACTGCGATCGCAGTGGCACAACTGCGGCAGGCTGGGTTTCGCAGCGTTTCTGAATTGCAGGGCGGCTTGCCCGCTTGGAAAGCGATGAGCTATCCCGTCGAGTCCGGCATGGTAATGGGTTATTAGCACGGTCAACCCTATCTCCAATTCCCAAAGCCTCTTTGCTGGACTATGATCCAAGGAAATCCGTTCACTGAGACTTCTGGCAATGGCTTTGGGATCTATTTTTCGGAAAGGAAGGCATCAACGTTGGGTGATCGGACTGATGGCGATCGCAGTGGGTTTGGCGATCGGGCTAGCCTCCTGTAGCGGCGATCAACTCCGGGTCAAGGGGGCAAAAGGGACGCAACTCGTTGTCGCTGGCGTTGACCCGAAAACCTTCAACTATATGTTGAGCCAGGAAACTCCAAATGTTTTTAGTCGCATCTATTCAGGGCTGCTCACCGAAGATGGCATCACAGGCGAACTGTCTCCTGGATTAGCCGAATCTTGGCAAGTCTCCCCTGACAATCTCCACATCACTTTTACGCTACGCGACGGGCTGAAGTGGTCGGATGGGGAGCCGCTGACAGTCGATGATGTGATGTTTACCTTCAACGATCTGGTCTTCAACGAACAGATCCCCACCTCGAAGCGAGACGGACTCCGAATTGGCGACAAAGGGGTTTTGCCCACGATTCGCAAAATTGACGATCGCCATTTTGAATTCAGCACCCCCGAACCCTTCGCGCCCCTACTGCGGACTCTGGCGGGCGGCGTTGACAGCGGCGCTGCGATTATGCCCAAGCACCTTTTGGGAGAAGCCGTAAAGCAGAAGGACAACAGCGGCAAACTCAAATTTCTTTCAACCTGGGGTACAGAAACCGATCTTCAAAAAATTGTGGGCACAGGACCCTATCGGATGACCACCTACACGCCCAATGAGCGCGTGATTTTTGAGCGCAATCCCTACTACTGGCGCAAGGATGCTCAGGGAAATCAACTTCCCTACATCGATCGCTTCATCTGGTCGATCGTCGAATCGAGTGAAACCAGTCTGGCTCAGTTTCGCTCCAAGGATTTAGATGCGACTGGGGTTGGAGCCGCCACGTTTCAACTGCTGAAGAAAGAGGAAAAACAGGGTAAATTTACCATCATCAATTCAGGACCTTCCACAGGTTCTTCTTTTATCACCCTGAATCTGAACCGGGCGAAGCGCAAGGGCAAACCGCTGGTTGATCCGATCAAATCTCGTTGGTTCAACACCGTCGCGTTTCGGCAGGCGATCGCCTATGCGATCGATCGCCAAACCATGATCAACGACCTGTACCAGGGTTTAGGAAAACCGCTCAATTCCACGATCTCCGTGCCCAACCCCTACTATCTGCCACCCGAAAGCGGGCGGATTAAAACCTATGAATTCAGCCTAGAGAAATCTAAGCAACTGCTGACAGGTGCGGGATTCAAGTATGATGCCCAAGGACAATTGCTAGATGCCGACGGCAACCGTGTTCGCTTCACGCTAATTGCTCCGGCAGGCGGGATCAGCGCCAACGCAATGGAAGCGCAGATTCAAAAAGATCTAAAGCGAATTGGGATTCAGCTTGATCTGCAATTTGTTGACTTCAAAGTCATGCTAAACAAAATCGACTCTACTCTGGATTGGGACTGTGTTTACATGGGATTTTCTGATTCCGACTTTGATCCAAACGGCGGCGCAAACGTTTGGCAGCTAGATGGCAGATTACACATGTTCAACCAAACCCCCTCGCCCGACCAAGCCCCGATCGAAGGCTGGGTGGCAGCAGATTGGGAAACTCAGATGGATCACCTTTATCGAGAAGGAGCCAGAACGCTAGATGAAGCGAAGCGTAAAGAGATCTACGCTCAAACTCAGATCATCGCTCAAGAAAATTTGCCGTTCATCAATCTGGTTAATTCTCTATCCCTCGTTGCCGTCCGCAATGATATTAAAGGCGTTCGCCCTTCGCCGCTTAAGGGCACATTCTGGAATATCTATGAATTGAAGCAGGTGAAGAATTAACAATCGCGGAACTATCTAACTCGCAATATGGATCTGTTGGGGTTGCGTTAAACACATCGCAATCCCTTTTTCGTAATAGGCGGCTTCATTGATGAACACGGGATAAGTCACCGAATCTCCTGTATAGGCGATCGTCTCTCCCTCAAATGTCAAAAACAGCGGATCTCCCGGTGCGATCGGCTGATAGTCTCTAAATTGCAGATGGGGATGCACCATTGCTAGCAGTTTTCCTTCAGCGGTTCGCGGATAATCCACCATCTCTGTACATTGATAGATCGTCACCGTCTCCGGCACAGGCAACGGCAACGGCGATCCTGAACTGTAAGCTTCCACATAGTCCAGCACTGCCTGAATCAGCCGCTCAGTTTGC
>JBBSFA010000137.1:0-6991 GCA_038239185.1 Elainellales cyanobacterium
AGACCGTTACGCCTGCTCAGCTCTATGACACTGGAGCGCAAATGGTGTTAGCCAACACCTACCACCTGCACTTGCAGCCCGGAGAGGCGATCGTGGAGAAAGCGGGCGGGTTGCACAAGTTTATGGGCTGGAGTCAGCCGATGCTGACCGATTCGGGCGGCTTTCAGGTGTTTAGCCTCAGCGAGATGCGAAAGATTAGCGAAGAAGGGGTGAAGTTTCGATCGCCTCGCGATGGGCAGTTGATTGATCTGACCCCAGAGCGAGCGATCCAGATTCAGAACGCCCTCGGTGCCGATGTGATTATGGCTTTTGATGAGTGCCCGCCTTATCCCGCTAGTCGGGAAGCCGTGCAGCACTCCACCGATCGCACCTATCGTTGGCTAGAGCGTTGCATCCAGGCACATCAGCGATCGGATCAGGCGTTGTTTGGCATCGTTCAGGGCGGTGTGTATTTGGATCTACGGCAGCAGGCGGCGAGTGCCTTAGCCCAGCTTGATCTGCCGGGATATGCGATCGGCGGAGTCAGCGTCGGGGAACCGCCGGAGCTGATCGAAAAAATTGTACGTGCCACTACGCCGCTATTGCCACCCCAGAAGCCGCGCTATTTGATGGGCGTTGGCTCCTACCGGGAAATGGCACAGGCGATCGCCGCTGGAGTCGAGTTGTTTGTTTGTGTGATTCCAACGCGGGTGGCACGGCACGGCAGCGCTTTGGTGGGGGGCGATCGCTGGAACCTGAAAAACGCCCGCTATCGTGAAGATCTGACTCCGCTAGATGCCGATTGCCCCTGCTACACCTGCAAAACGTTTAGCCGCGCCTATTTAAGCCATTTGCTCAGGGCGCAGGAGCTGCTTGCTTACACGCTGCTCTCGATTCACAACATCACAGAGCTGGTGCGGTTTACACAGCGGATTCGGGAAGCCATTTTGGGCGATCGCTTTGCCACAGAGTTTGGGGAATGGCTGAAAACAGAGGAAGGAGAATAAAATGCGGCAAAGTTCGGTGATGCAGTCTAAAGAATCGACAGACGAGCCGCTGCTGAAAATTGGTGAGGTGGCAGCTCAGAGCAAATTGCCGATTAAGACAGTTCGCTACTATGACGAAATTGGCTTGCTGTCGCCCACAGTGCTGCGATCGCCTGCGGGCTATCGTCTGTTTGCAACTGAGGTGCTGAATCGGCTGGCGTTTATTAAGCGATCGCAGGCGCTTGGACTCAGCCTCAGCGAAGTGCAGGAGATCCTGGCAGTTCACGATCAGGGGCTGCTTCCCTGTGGGGAAGTGAAACAGCATCTAGAGACAAAGCTGGATGAAGTCAATCGCCAAATTGAAGCGCTCAAGCTGTTGAAAGCTGAGCTTCAGGGCATCTTGTCGGGTTGGCAAGATCTGCCGATCGATCGACTCCAGGATACGATTTGCCCGAATCTCCAAAAATGATCTGCTTAGGCGATTTCTGGAAAACAAAATATCTGTTGAGGCAATTTAAACCGATCGCCCAACCCCCGTAGGGGCGAACATTCGGCAACCCATAGTTGCAGAGAACATCAAGCTGTCTGTGAAACAGGTTGCCCTAGACTACAAAGAAACTCTAGAGCAAAGTCTGCGCCGTTCGACCATTCGATCGTGTTGGTTTCTGGATTTAGAAAAACTTGTTTGAATAGCTCTAGATCTTTGAGGGGTTCAAAGATTTCGCCTCGCGAATGTTATTTAATGCGTCTGCTTCTGTTTGTCCGGCTGAAACACAACCTGATAGCTCTGGGCACCAAACCGCCCAATCGCCTGTTTCTGGATCAGGTTCAAGCACTACACGCCATTTCATAATGTTTTCTCCTTAAAATACCTTGTCAAACCAGTTTGTGATGTCCACTTGACTTTAAGCACCTCAACAAAAGCAGTGGTTGACGCAATGCTTCGGCAACGCGAACCGCTGCTTTTTATTCTTTGCTGCTGCCAGTCGATTCGGGCTGGCAGAGCGATATGATTAGAAATCTAAAAAGATCGATCGCCTCTCTCAACACCTACCACTACAGCGCAAGAGGAAAAGAGCAATGCCGGAGAATCGCCGCAGCCAAGCCGTGACGCAGGGAGTCCAGCGATCGCCCAACCGCGCCATGCTACGAGCCGTTGGGTTCAAGGACGAGGATTTCACCAAGCCGATCGTCGGCGTGGCAAATGGCTACAGCACGATTACGCCCTGCAATATGGGCATTGATGGGCTGGCAAAACGCGCCGAAGCCAGCATCCGCAACGCAGGCGGAATGCCACAGATGTTTGGCACAATCACCATCAGCGACGGCATTTCGATGGGCACAGAGGGGATGAAATATTCCCTGGTGTCGCGAGATGTGATTGCCGACTCGATCGAAACCGCCTGCATGGGTCAGAGCATGGATGGCGTATTGGCGATCGGCGGCTGCGACAAAAACATGCCCGGAGCCATGATTGCAATGGCACGGATGAACATTCCTGCCATTTTTGTCTACGGCGGCACGATTAAACCAGGACACTACGAAGGCGAAGATCTCACCGTCGTCAGCTCGTTTGAGGCAGTCGGACAGTTCAGCGCGGGCAAAATTGACGAAACGCGGCTGATGGCAGTGGAGGAACGCGCCTGTCCCGGTGCCGGATCTTGCGGCGGCATGTTTACCGCCAACACGATGTCTTCGGCGTTTGAGGCAATGGGCATGAGCCTGATGTATTCCTCCACGATGGCAGCCGAGGACGAAGAGAAAGCCATCAGTGCTGCCAAATCTGGCGAGGTGTTGGTCGAAGCGATCCGCCAGCAAATCTTGCCGAAGCAAATTTTGACGCGCCAAGCCTTTGAAAACGCGATCGCAGTCATCATGGCAATCGGCGGCTCTACCAATGCCGTGCTGCATTTGCTGGCAATCTCCCATTCGATCGGCGTACCGCTCACTCTGGACGATTTTGAAACGATCCGGGCGCGAGTCCCTGTCTTGTGCGACCTGAAGCCCTCTGGACGCTATGTTGCTACCAATTTGCACAAAGCAGGCGGCATCCCGCAGGTAATGAAGATGCTGCTGGCGCACGGGATCTTGCACGGCGATGCCCTGACGATTACCGGACAGACGATCGCGGAAGTGCTAGCCCCGGTGCCCGAAGAGCCATCTGCCGATCAGGATGTGATTCGTCCTTGGAGCCGTCCGATCTACCCGCAAGGGCATTTGGGCATTCTGCGCGGCAACCTAGCAGAGGAAGGCTCGGTGGCGAAGCTGACGGGCATTAAAAACCGCCGGATTACCGGATCTGCCAGAGTGTTTGAGTCCGAAGAAACCTGTCTGGATGCAATCCTAGCAGGCAAAATCAATCCGGGCGATGTGCTGGTGATCCGCTATGAAGGACCCAAAGGCGGACCGGGAATGCGAGAAATGCTAGCCCCAACTTCGGCAATTATTGGCGCAGGCTTGGGCGACCAAGTCGGGCTAATCACCGACGGACGGTTCTCTGGCGGCACCTATGGCATGGTCGTGGGGCATGTGGCACCAGAGGCATTTGTGGGCGGCACGATCGCCCTGGTTCACGAAGGCGATTCAATCACGATCGATGCGGATGCTCGTCTGCTTCAGCTCAATGTATCCGAGCAGGAGTTAGCCCAGCGTCGCGCTCAGTGGCAGCAGCCCACCCCACGCTATACCAGAGGTATTTTGGCGAAGTACAGCAAGCTGGTGTCGTCGAGCAGCT
The DNA here is from genome assembly GCA_038239185.1 of Elainellales cyanobacterium. GTDB lineage: Bacteria > Cyanobacteriota > Cyanobacteriia > Elainellales > Elainellaceae > FACHB-886. The sequence goes on from JBBSFA010000137.1 coordinate 3,700, forward strand.
TTGGCGCGGTGACCGATCGCAATTTGTGATCTGCTCCAGTCAAAGCATCTGAGCCGCAGAGAGGTGAATTCGCCTCTCTGTTTTTTTATCTCTCTGTTTTTTTAAAGATTACTAAATCAGATCCCAAAAACCCATCCCATTTGGAATCAGTCTGTGCGAAGATTGGGGGGATTTCTTAAACAAAGTTAATCAAATCTCTAGTACATTTGCCTAAAGACTCGTTTATTCTTGGTGGTTGACCCAGATTTTTGACCGCGAGCGGTCGGGCATTTCATTCACTGAACGCAGTTCAATCAAGTTATTCTGGACGTTGGGTTTTCTACAGAACCCGAATCAACAAACCATCAGGGCGCGATCGAAAAGCCACAGGGCTTGTGAGGAAGTTGAACCGATTCTGCTATCCGTAATGAAACGAAATTTTGAGCACTTGAAAGATCGCCTGAGCATCAAAGGCGTAGGAAAAATGCTGTTGCTGCTAGCGGGCGTTGGCTTGTGTGGCATAGTTGTCCTGGAAGCCAGCCAGCAAATGGTGAAGGCATTTGACTTGAAAAATGTCCCTGTCCAGCCCGATCCGCAAAGCAGCGCGCAGCCAGTTCCCGCGATCGGAGTGGTTGTGCCGAAGGCGCAAAGATCGGCTCAGTCTGGAGCAGTTCAGTTGCATCCGACGCGATCGCAAGCTTCACAGTCGCTTGATTTTGGCATCGACGAGCAATCTGCATCACATTCTGCCGCACAGCCGAAAACGCTAGCGCTCAATTCAGGCAGCGCCAACGATCCGCAGCAGCCCGTTTCGCAAGCTTCGGCAAGTCAGATTGCCACCGCAGGCAGCGGTTGGACGGGAGCCTCTTTCCCAGTAGAAGGATTTCAGGCGTATACTTCACCGTTTGGCTATCGGCAGTCACCCGATGGCAGCTATTCACAGGAGTTCCACTACGGCTTGGATATGGCAGCTCCAGAGGGCAGCTACGTGCGGAACTGGTGGGGCGGCAAGGTGGTAGAAGTCACAGACAACACGAACTGCGGCACATCGGTGGTGCTGGAGTCAGGCAACTGGACGCACATCTACTGCCACATGGAAGGTCACGTGGAAGAAGACGCGAGCGGTCGTTTCATGATCGATCGCGAGGGCGGCATCCAAATTTACGTGGGGCAACAGGTTCTAGCAGGCACGCGAATCGGGCGGGTCGGCATGTCGGGTCGCACCACGGGGCCACACCTGCACTGGGGCTTGAAATTCAACGGCAACTGGGTTGATCCTGCCTATGTGCTGCAAGCAATGTATGTGGGACAGCAATCCACCACAGCTCGGGCGGGTGGCGATCGCGCCCAATAGATTCGCCCAATAGAGCGTTTTGATCAAGAGAATTGCCAAAAATCGGCGGCGACTCTTGCGATCGCCTACCCTCTTTCGCTACTATGGTCAATTGGCGACAAAAAATACAGTTAAAACTTATTGCTATCTAGAAAAAGATAGGCAGGGGACGCTTATGGCAAAACGAATTCAGTTAGTCCTAAACAAAGATATTAGCAAGCTGGGTCGGGCGGGCGATCTAGTAGAAGTAGCTCCTGGCTACGCTCGCAACTATCTGCTGCCGCAAAAGCTGGCGGTCAATACTACGCCCGGAATCCTGAAGCAGGTCGAGCGGCGGCGCGAAGCTGAGCGGCAACGGCTGGCTGAGCTGAAGGTCGAAGCCGAAGCGCAAAAGGCAGCATTGGAGAAGGCAACTTCGCTAATCATTTCCAAGCAGGAAGGCGAGAACGAAGCGATCTTTGGCACGGTGACCAATCAGGAAGTGGCGGAGCTGATCCAATCTGCGACTTCGATCGAGATCGATCGTCGCACCATCTCCGTTCCCGACATTCACAAGCTAGGCACCTATCGGGTGGATATCAAGCTGCATCCAGAAGTCTCTGCGACCGTAGAGATTCGGGTTGTGGCAATCTAAAGCCAAATTCAAACTAATCAAAAAAGCTGGGTAGTGTTACCCAGCTTTTTTGGCTATTGGCTGGTGGCAGCAACCTGATTAACCCCTCTTGCTCACTCGCTTTTGCTGTAGGTTGGCTTGACACTCCCACGGCTAGAGCGCGTGGGTTTTACGCAAGTTTCTAGAGGCTAAAAGGGTCTAAACCCTAAAACCCTCGCTGTCGTTGATTTTTGTAGAATCGGGATGACTGGATTCGAACCAGCGGCCCCTTCGTCCCGAACGAAGTGCGCTACCAAGCTGCGCTACATCCCGTTAAAAATTGAACCTTGCGCCTTGCGCTGCGACGATCGCCCAAGCCTCAAAAAGCCCAAGTAACCCTCAGTTCAATCAGATTTATATCGTAGCACCCCCGCAAGGGTTGAGCAATCACAAGATCGTTTGTTGCTGGATGGCGGCAGTGGAAGGGCACGGCGTTCGGTCAGCCATTTTTCGGTGAGTGAGGAAACTGGCTTGCCGACTGCCGCTACCCTACTGGCGCGACCCTACCGGGTGCTGTGAGGTTGCTGGCGCTAGGGGCGATCGCTTTTGGCAAGAATCACGAGGGCTTTGTCGATGTCGCGGACTTTGATGGCTCTGAGGGCAGTGAGGATGGCTCTGATTAGGGCGACTTCATCATCGGAAAGGATAACCATTTTTTACTCCATAGGGAACTAGCCCAGAATTGGTAAGGCTTCTGGGGGTTTATTTGTTCTAAGATTCTCTCATAGTGACGCATAAACTCGCAAGTATATACGTCCTTAAACTTGCGGCTATGTGATGATCGAGGAATGGCGCAGAAAAAAAGAAACAAAGTAGAAATCAGGGCATACATCCCCAAAGAGCTAGATAAGCTAGTGCGATCGCTAGCTAACTTTAGGGATGAAACCTTGTCAGCGGTTGTTGAAGAAAGCTTGGAAAAGTGGGTCAACGAAGCGGAAAACTTGCAGATTCGAGATAAGCACAATCTAGATGAGATTGATTAGACGGTGAGAACTTGCCGAACTGCTACTTCCATAGCTTCTCGCTGTTGACTTCAGTCTAGATGAGTTGAGTTTCGAGCTAGTTGGGTTTGCGTAATCGTGTGCCCCTAATTTCTCCTACCAGACCGCACCTAAAACGAAGTTACTTGCAAAAGAGATTTTCCCTAAAGCTAAAAGACTAAAAAATACTTCCTGTTTGTCTTTGCTAAAGTTTCATCGATCCTTCATCTGTCATGTACTTAAATTAGTCACAATAGGATTAACTCAAGCCAAAAGAAACAGATATCGATTCTGTATATGCTCGATCCTAGATCAATTAATATATATTCCCTACCGTGGCTTCCAATA
>JBBSFA010000138.1:0-6974 GCA_038239185.1 Elainellales cyanobacterium
GATCAAGGTTCACGCCCAAATACAACCGATCATTGTACAACTCCTAGTCTTAAGACCGACTGAACTTTAGCGATCGCCCAACACCTGTTCGATCGCAAACGGACAGGCGATCGGAAATGTGGCGATCGGCTGTTGGGTTTCTTTGGCGGCATCTCGACGGGCGCGACGGTAGTGTTTTTCTACCCAAGCGGGATCTTGCAGGAAGCGCTGCAAGCTGGGCGTGTCTTCCAGGCAGTCCTGAATTTGGTCTTGGCAGTTGGCGATCGTGTCTTCCCAGCTTTTAGTCCGGCGTTCTGGCTGGTATTGGCACTTGAGTAAGTGCATCAGCAGGAGCTGCAAGTAGCTGCCAAGGGCTTTTTGTTCGCTGCGACCCAATGCTTCCAGTTCCTCAACCAAATGTTCAATATCTAAATCAGCCCAGTGTCCACGTTTGAGGCACTCGGCTTGTTGCTCCGTCCAGAGCAGAAAATCGCGATCGTAGAGGGGCGATCGATTGGTCAACATGGCTCTCCTCTGCGGTGAGCAGCGCTACTGAGCTTTAATTCTGGATTTTTAGAAAAATCAGTCCGTCGGGCGGCAAAGAGCAGGCAAGCTTGAATATCTGCCAGTTCTAAATCGGGGAAATCCTCTAAAATCTCAGCCGCACTCACGTTTTCAGCCAACATTTCCAAAATATCGGTAACTCGAATTCGCATCCCTCGAATGCAGGGACGCCCCCCATACTGACCAGGGATTTGGGTGATGCAAGTCAGCAAGCCAGTAGTTGAATTCATCGGGATACCTGCCAGTTGCTTTGTGTGTCTCCAAAGGATTTTGGTTTCTGGCGATCGCCTTAGTTCTGCGAGGGGCGATCGTCTAGATAGGCTACTCAATCTTTCCTTCAGCTTTCGCCTTGTCGATCGCGTCTTGAATCAAAAGATAAACGAAGTTTGAGATCGATCGTCGTTCGACCTCACACAATTTTTCTAGAGCTTTTTTAGTCTCTGTCGGGATGACGACTGAGATCCGCTCGCTATCGCTCATGAACTGTAAGTTGGCGTAAGTCTCTCCCATTTTGTCACCGATCGGGTCAGCTCTACGAGGAGCGATCGTCTGCTGGAGTCTCTTGCTGTCTAATCCACTGCTCAATCAATTCCACTGCAACCTGACTCATATCCCTATCCTGTAAAGCGCATAGGGATTTAAAGCGAAGCTTTAGTGCCTTGTCAATGTAGATTTTGAGTGAGTCTTGAGCCACGTCAAAGTCAAACCCTGCAATTTCTCTTCAAACATAGGGCACAAAGTAACTTATCGCTTAACTTGTCACTAAGGTAACTTGTCACCTAAGCGACAAAGCTCTAAAATCCTAATAGATGTAAAAACGCTAAAAGCCAGCATTCCCAGGTTTCTCAGGCTCCGGGATGCTGGCTTAGGCTCCGTTTGAGTTGGAGACAAATCTATTATGACCTACCGCGATCGCCTCAACCACTGGGCGGTAATTCGGCTGCTTCCGAATGTTCAGCGCCTTGTTGTTGCCCGTTTTCATAAGCGCTCTGATGCCGATGGACATGCCGCTGCGCTCAAGCGGCTTGTGCCCAATGGAATTTATATTGTCATCTTTGACCCGATCGGGCAGGACAATAAAAAGTAGGAGCGGTCAATCTTGCCCACAGCAGCGATCGATGCCTAAACTGTCGAGCAGCAGATCGCTCACGGCATTGGCGACCGCAAATTCGCTATAGAAGCTTTTGGAAAAATCAAACCCCTGCATTTCCGTGACGATCGCGATCACCAACGATCCCAGGTCATTTTCCCCTTCCATGCGCTGACGCACAAAGACCTGAGCCGCACGATGGGCGATCGTCTCATTAATCGCTTCGGGAATAAATTCTTCGTTGAGCCATTTTTGCAGCGAGGCTTGGAGCCATTTGCCTTCCTGCTGCGGATTTTGAGCAGGAGGAAGAGTGATTGCTTCGATCGGGTTTGCCATACGCATACTCGCGAACTCAAAGATCTGTCTCTATGATCGTTTGTCTCTATGTTGACATGTTATCTGAATCACAGAGCGATTCGCGATCGCGTATAGATTATGGCGATCGCGTCAGAGCGAAGTAAACTTGGGCAAGCTATAAGGAACGAACCTTTCTCCAGCCTCTTATGTTGCAGAATCACGCCACCCCAAATCACGCCCCCGCTTTGTTTACAGCTTCGCGTCAGAGTCATTTTTCAGACCGCCACAGGGCACTCTCCTCCCTGACGCGATCGAGCGATCGGGCAGGCAATACCCAAGCGACTGCTACCTCGCTCGGTGCATTCCCCGGCTCTTATAGCCTGCGAGATAGCGTCAGCAGTCAGGACGCAGATTTCTATAGCTTTACCTTCAACGCCGTCAGCAATGTACGGATTCAGCTCTCAAATTCGTCCCGTCAAGACAGCCTCAGCCGTGCCGTGCTACTGGAGAGTGGTAAAGTGCTCACTTCCAAGCGAAAACCCCAGACGGGCAGCCTCAAGCCCCGCCAAGCGATCGACAATACCTATCGCCAGATTCTTCCAGGCACCTATCTGCTGAAGGTTCAGAGCCGATCGCCCGGTGAAACGCAGTACAAGCTGTCGATTTCAATCAGCACGGCTCCGCCTGAAGATTGTGGCTGCGGTAGTTAGCGGGATCAGGCAGAACGGCATCAGGCAGCGGCTTCACGCCACGGGTGACCTGCTGTACCCACCAGATTGCTTCAGTTTGGACGTAGCCAAAGCCTGCTGCCCGCATCCAATCGCTGGTATTGCCTGCGGCATAGTCTTTGATGTATGGCTCCTCAAAAATCTCAGCCAGCCACTCTGTATGACGCAAAGTGGCTTGATTGCCGTCTAGAATCAGCACTTCGCCACCCGATCGCAGCAGCCGATAGCTTTCTCGTAGAATCCGCCGCGCCACGTAAGGGGGCGTTTCGTGGAATAGCAGCGATGCAGTTACCAGATCAAAGCTGCTGCTGGTAAATGAAGTCTGCTCCGCATTGCCTTGCTGAAACAGGATAGGCAGTGAGGCAGTACGGGCTTTGTCATCGGCAATTGCCAGCATATAGGGAGAGAGATCCAGCCCAATCACCTCTGCATCGGGAAACTGGCGCTTCAGCAGCAACGTGGTAGAGCCTGTGCCGCAGCCTAGATCGAGAATGCGGCGCGGCTGGCAGCGAATCCGATCGATCAACGCCTGCCTTACCCACTGCTCATTCGGCGGCAGAACGTATTGAGTGATGGGATCATACGTGATTGCGGCGCTCAGCGTCAGATAGCCTTTCTCGATCCCGTGAAAATTTTGCGATTCGTAGTAGGCAGGATACACCCAGTCGGGCTGACGAAAGCGATCGCTTTCCTTTTCCCAGTCGCGGCTGTTGTGATAGTCCATTAGAGCAGCGCGATCGATCAGAAAATTCTGGAAGATCGGCGCTAAAAAGCGTTCAAAAATCGTGTCTTTAGCGGTTGAGGAGACAGTCATGAGGATCGCATTAAAATCTATTCAAATTATGACGGCTAATCTGGGATTCGCCCATCTACAAAAAAGCGCCCTCGATCGAGGGCGCTTTTGACTAATGAGCTAACTTTGGAAATCCAACAGGCTTAGCCGTTGATTGCAGGTGCAGTCAGAGCGACAGGAGTTGCATCGCCCGAAGCCAAGTCAAGCGGGAAGTTGTGAGCGTTGCGCTCGTGCATGACTTCCATACCCAAGTTGGCGCGGTTTAGCACATCTGCCCAGGTATTGACGATCCGACCCTGGCTATCTAGCACAGACTGGTTGAAGTTAAACCCGTTCAGGTTAAAGGCCATGGTGCTGATACCCATTGCCGTCAGCCAAATTCCCACGACTGGCCATGCACCCAACAAGAAGTGCAAAGAGCGGCTGTTGTTGAACGAGGCATATTGGAAGATCAGGCGACCGAAGTAGCCGTGAGCTGCCACGATGTTGTAGGTTTCTTCTTCCTGACCGAACTTGTAGCCATAGTTCAGGCTTTCAACTTCGGTTGTTTCACGCACGAGTGAGGAGGTCACCAGCGAACCGTGCATTGCGGAGAACAGCGCACCACCGAACACGCCTGCAACGCCCAGCATGTGGAAGGGGTGCATCAAAATGTTGTGCTCAGCTTGGAACACGAACATAAAGTTGAACGTGCCGGAGATTCCCAAAGGCATCCCGTCAGAGAAAGAACCTTGGCCGATCGGGTAGATCAAGAATACGGAGGTTGCAGCCGCCAAAGGAGCGCTGTAAGCGACGCAGATCCAGGGGCGCATTCCAAGGCGATAGCTTAGTTCCCACTGACGACCCATGTAGCAGAAGATGCCAATCAGGAAGTGGAAGCAAACGAGCTGGTAAGGACCACCGTTGTACAGCCACTCATCCAAGGAAGCTGCTTCCCAGATGGGGTAGAAGTGCAGACCGATCGCGTTAGACGAAGGCACAACCGCACCAGAGATGATGTTGTTGCCATACAGCAATGAACCTGCAACAGGCTCACGAATGCCGTCAATGTCAACCGGAGGAGCTGCGACGAAGGCGACGATGAAACAGATGGTAGCGCTGAGCAGCGTTGGGATCATCAAAACACCGAACCAGCCCACATAGAGGCGGTTATCGGTGGAGGTGATCCAAGAGCAAAAGCGCTCCCACAGACTAGCGCTTTCGCGCTTTTGAAATGTGGTAGTCATGATGATTGCTTGGTGTTACAAAATGTTTGAGATTTTGAGATATGTATATGTCAAACAATACTTGCTTGACACTCATCAGTATTTATCAGAAGGCAATTTTTTGCAAATATCAATGCACATTTGTAACATATCAAGATGAAGTTTCATAAAGTTAAATATTTTTCTGCGACAAGAACTTTATTAACCTTCACTCCAATTTAGCTAACTTATATTAAGTTAAACGTTGATTTCTGCGATTAGATTTCGTGGCTTTAATCTACCGCGCTCCAGATCGGGCGATCGCAGCACAGAGCAAGCCAATCACGACTTCTGGCATTTCTAGCTGAGGCATGACTCCCACGTTCTCGATCGCCCAAAAGGCTTGAATCACAGTCGGATTGAGCGCAACTAATCGTCGCCCCACCGTGGCATTCCCAAAGCGAGATTTTTCTCCCCAAACGATAAAGCTAGGGACGCTTAATTGATCCAGATAAAGCGCCAGATCAAAACATAAATCACCTCGCAGGGAAGCCAACGCTGCATAGTCTGCCTGATGCTGAGTGGCTGAGGCTAAGTAAGCTTCAACCGTCTCAGGAATTAAGCGCGATCGATCGGCAAATAAGAACTGTTCTAAAAAGCTTCTGACTGCAAATTCGTTGGCGGCTCCGAGCCTGTAGATCAGGCGATCGACCCCTGGAATTGCCGCTAATTTGGCAGCGATGCCTTGCCCATAGTCTGCACCAAAGTCGCTGTATCCTGCTGGAGAAACTAAAAACAGAAACTTGAACAAATCCGGTCGCTGAATTGCCAGCCGAATCACAATGCCTGCGGTCAGGGACGATGCCACGACAGGCACAGGTTGCCCGATCTGCTCCAGCAGTTCTGTCAGCACGGTCAGATAGTCTTCGATCTGATAGTCTCTGACCGGATGAGTAGACTGCCCCCAGCCAATCAGGTCGGGCGCAATCACTCGATAATCTGGTGCAAAAGCCGGATAAACCTTTGACCATTCGTAAGCGGAAGACCCGCCACCCAAGCTATGCAAAAAGATCAGCGGCGGTAGATTCTCGTCTTCTGTTAGATCTAATGCACGCCAAGGCGGGGCGATCGGCGTGTAGTATGCCACGACTCCCAAGGATGTTGTGTAGATGCGTTGCCCGAAACCAGGCGGTTGGAAAGAAAGCATGGCGAAAATAGGGGTGAGCTAGGGCATCCATTCTAGAGAGATCCCGACGCGATCGTCTTTGCTCTTGCGGGTGTTTTGAGTTTGGAAGTCGGTGGAGAGCCGAAAGTCTGGAGTCAGCGCGTAGCCTAGCGAAAGCGTGGTGATGCCGACTTCATCGCCAGAGCCAGGAGCCACGAAGCTTTGGGCAACCGCAATATCTGCGGCACCCGTGCGGGAGAGCGACAGCATCAGGCGAGCGCCCACAGTTGCACCATCAGAGCTGAAGCTGCCGTTTTCCACGTTTCGGTAGCCTACTGTAGGGGCAAAGTTAATGCGATCGCCCAGCGGCAGAACGTAATAGCGTAACTCTGCGCCATAGGCTTGATGATTGCCCGATCGATCGCCTCTGAAGGCAGCCTGGTAGTCGCCGCTAGCGGTCAAGCCACTGCGCCCCAAAAAGACATCTTCAACGCCTACATTAATCCCAGAGGCATCTTGCGAAGGAAAGTTGGAATAGCCCACTCGCAGGCGAGTCCGAAAGCTGGGATCGTTGCGGATTTCTGACAGAACATCGGGGACTTCTTGCAGCCAACGCCTCAGTACGGGGCTGGCTTGAATCAGCGCAGGATCTAGGTCTAGCTGTTCTGCGGAGTGGCTGGGAGGGGTAGGAAGAGGTTGAGCGAGAGACTGAGCCATAGCGCCACTTTGCCATATCCCCGCAAAACTAAGGCTTAGCAATAAGCCAAGCCGTTTGGAAGCGATCGCGTTCATCCTCACACCTGCTGAAGTTCCGATCGCATTGTGTCCTATTTGCGTCGTTTCTGCCGCTTTTTTCTGTACTTTTCTAATGACTTACGGATTAGGCTGTATCGGTTTACTCACTCTTGCGTAAACGCTACGGACTTTTCATTAAACCTTTAAATAAATCTACTGAATATTAGCGAATATACGGTTTGGGTCTCACACCTTAAAAGGTCATTCTGAAATATTAGGGTTTTCTACCTAGATATAGCAGTCTGTAGGGGAAAAAAACGATGGCGCAAGGGGTTGAGAGCTTGCTGATTGTGGATGACCAACCGGACAATTTGAGGGTGCTGTCAGCCATTTTGAGTGAACAGGGATATAAGGTCAGGAAGGCATTAGATGGAGTCAC
>JBBSFA010000139.1:0-6945 GCA_038239185.1 Elainellales cyanobacterium
AGGTTGATAGCGACAGCAGATCGCGCTGGGGATCAGAGAACCATTCCACGGGCTGAGCAGCGGGATCGCTGCTGTCGAGCAAATCGATCCCAAAGGTTTGCATTAGCCCTGTATCGGCAATGCCAATTTTTTGCTGCCGCTGGCTCCAGGGTGCGCTGAGCGATCGCCCGTTGAGGACAATTTGTGTCCCCTGTTGGGTCAGCGGTGTCGGCAGTGAGGCTTGGGCTAGCGTCGGCACCCAAGCCGAACTCAGAAAAGCAGGCTGCGTCAGAGCTGCCTCTGAAGGGCGAATCTCAGCAAACTTAGAAAAAATTAGAAAGATCGAAATCGCAACCAGCGGAACGAGTAGAAAGATCCGCAGACGGTTGGATGAACGACGAGATGAAGCAGGTGCAGTGACAAAGTCCTGAGATTGACGGAAGCGCGATCGCCGCCGTCTGCGCGTTCTGGTACTGTCCACAGTATGTTGAATTGCGTGAGGAGGAGGATACCGACAAAAATCTCTCTAGAGAGGCTTGTCGTAGTGACTAATACGAATACTTAAGTGTACTACCACTCAATTCCATCTCCCTAGAATTCATCAACTCCCTTTGATTAACCGATAACTTTTCACAAATCGCTAACGAATCCCTAATAACAAGAAGATTCTCAACAGTTTGTAAACAATTTGTGAAAGTTTAAGTGCAAACTTAAAAGATTATTGTCTCTGGTTTAGAGGCTTGGTTTCTGGTACTGCAACCCAGTACCAACCCAATCCGATCGCCGCAATCGCCGCTACCGCGAAAAATCCTAGGTTGTACCCAGCAGCTTTTACCAGAAAGCCGATCGCCAAGTTGCTGAAGGCGGCTCCTACGCCCACCAAAGTTTGAATCATTCCTTGGGCAAGATTAAATCGCCCCGTGCCCTGCGTTAAATCCGCCACAATCACCACGATCAAAACGGTGGAAATTCCAGAGGCAATCCCATCTAGTCCCTGCACTGCGACTAAATACCAAGGGGCTTTGTTCAGCGTGCAGAGCAAGGCGCGCAGCAAGACCATCCCGAAGGCAATCAACGACACGCAACAAATCCTTCAGGCTGCTCCGCTGTTTGCCTTTATTCGCTTCCCCTTTGGTTTTTGTATTAGCATCGTTGGCTTCATTATCCGCTCGCGCGATCGCTTGATTGATATCGCCATTGCGAATTTGGTAAACTATGAAAACGCTGATACAACAGAGGATAATTAGCAGAGCAAAGATCCACGATCGCCCCACAAAAAGTCCAACTATGCCTGCAATCACGGCAGTCAGCGCATTGCCAAACCGATTGAAAACTTCGTTCCTGCCAATCCGCTCTTCCAGTCGTTCTTTGCCGACTAGTCTGAGTGAAATTGCGTTCAAGGCAGGCGTAATTGTGACCGTAGCCACGCCAATCACGGCTTGAGCCGCAATCACCATCGGCAAAGCAGACCCCACCACAAAGCCATAGCTGATCGCGATCGCCAACAGGGACATTGCCACCAAAAGCCGTTTGTAGCGGGACGCATCGACCAAGGCTCCGACTGGCGTTTGGGCAACGATCCCCGCAAGATTCGTGATCGCGATCGCCACGCCGACCTGAGCCTGGTTTAAGTGCCGATCTGCCGACAAGAAAATCGCCAGGTAAGGCTCGAACACATCCCGCACATCTCCCAGCGACAGATTGAGGCGATCGAGCGCCTTGAGACTTGGCTGCTTCCGGGGCTTTCGTGGATTTTGATTCGCCTGAGCGGAATAGCGAGGAGGCTGCGGATGACCTGAAAACCACTTTGCGATCGATCGCCCCAGCCTATGCATAGATTTTCTGATTGAGTGCTTGGAACTTCTCTCCATTGTGTATTTTTGTTAAGCAAAATCCCCTCTGCCTTTAGAGCCATCGCTGAGGAATGCCCGCCTGGGGATTGTCAAGGCGATATACTTTTCTATAAGATTTCTATTCTGCGCCTTTAATTCCTTTGGCAGATCTTCCCAAAGAGCCTTTCAAAGAGGCTGGCTGTGTTGGTAACGAGTCAAGTTTAAAAGGGGCAGTAACCAGCGTAGATGTTAGGCGCGAGCGCTTCAGGCATTTCGATAACCGTTCGACCTTAGAGACGCGATCGAAAGTGAACTTGGGAGAGAGGGCGCTAGCGTCTTCCGGCTCTGTAGCGGATGAGTCGGATCTAAGGTTGTCTTTGTAGCTATCGTTTCAAATAGCTACAGGTTTTTGGCGGATCAAATTTATAGGTGCAGGGCTTATGAGGGTTTTTGGCAGAGGCTATGTCTAGCGGGCTGATTTCAGGTATTTAAAATTTTCTAGCGAAAAACTTCTAGCAAATTCGAGCGGGATGAACAGATTTAACATCGGGAGTAACGAGAGCGTGAGTCAGAATACACACCACAATCAGGGATCGGATCAAGAATCGACGCAAGCTTGGAGCGAGTGCTATGCGGGGCAACCATGGCTGGTGGAAGAACGCGATGCTTGCGGCGTTGGTTTTATTGCTGACCTACAGGCGCGCGCCAGTCACGACATTATCCTGAAAGCGCTACCTGCCCTCACCTGCATGGAGCATCGCGGCGGCTGTAGCGCCGATCGGGAGTCTGGCGATGGGGCAGGACTGATGACGGCGGTTCCGTGGGATATTCTGACGGACTGGCTTCAGACGCAGGGAATCACGCCGCCGCCCGTTGATCAACTGGGCGTTGGCATGATCTTTTTGCCGCAGTCGCCCGAAGCCGCTGCGCTTGCCCGCAAAATTATTGAGCAAGTCCTGGCAGAAACCGATCTAACGGTGCTGGGTTGGCGAGTCGTGCCTGTGAAACCAGAGGTGCTGGGCGTTCAAGCCAGGGAAAACCAGCCTCAGATCGAGCAGGTCGTCGTGCATTCGGCAGATCTGCGCGGCGAAGAATTGGAGCAACGGCTTTACTGGAACCGCAAGCGAATTCGCAAGGCGATCGATGCCTCCCCAGAGCAACCGCCTGGGCTGCCCGATGTCTACCTTTGCTCTTTTTCACACCGGACGATCGTCTACAAAGGCATGGTGCAATCGGCAGTGCTGGGCATGTTCTACGAAGATTTGACCAATCCTGCCTACAAGAGTCCGTTTGCCGTCTATCACCGCCGCTTCAGCACCAACACGATGCCCAAATGGCATTTGGCTCAGCCGATGCGCTATCTGGGACACAACGGCGAAATTAACACGCTGCTGGGCAATATCAACTGGATGATGGCGCGGGAAGCCGATCTGTCGCATCCCTACTGGGGCGATCGCCTGAATGACCTGAAGCCATTGGTTAATCCCAACCTCAGTGACTCTGCCAACCTGGACAACACAATGGAGCTGTTGGTTCACTCTGGTCGCAGTCCGCTAGAAGCGCTGATGATCATGGTGCCTGAAGCCTATCAGAATCAGCCCGACCTACTGGAGCATCCAGAAATCACAGACTTTTACGAGTATTACAGCGGACTGCAAGAACCGTGGGATGGTCCCGCCATGGTGTCTTTCAGCGACGGTCGCACGGTGGGAGCGGCACTCGATCGCAACGGGCTACGTCCGGCACGCTACGCCATTACTCGCGGCGGACTGGTGGTTGTTGCCTCTGAAGCCGGAGTGGTCGAGCTGCCTGAAGAGGAGATTTTAGAAAAAGGACGCTTGGGACCGGGTCAGGCGATCGCAGTAGATTTAGAAACTCACGAAGTCCTGAAAAACTGGGAAATCAAGCAGCGCGTCGCCAGCGTTCACCCGTATGGGCAATGGCTGCAAGCGTATCGTCAGGAGTTGGAGCCTCAGCCCTATCCCGATGCGCCTCAGATGGAAGCGATCGCGCTATTGCGGCAGCAAAGCGCCTTCGGCTACACCACCGAAGATGTTGAGATGATCATCGAAGAGATGGCATCGCAGGGCAAAGAGCCGACTTTCTGCATGGGCGATGATATTCCCTTGGCGGTGCTGTCTGACAAGCCCCGCTTGCTCTACGACTATTTCAAACAGCGGTTTGCCCAAGTTACCAACCCGCCGATCGATCCCCTGCGGGAAAGCCTAGTGATGTCGCTGAGTACGCAGCTAGGCGCACGCGGCAACCTGCTGGAACCGAAGCCAGAACATGCGCGACTGCTGAAGCTGCAAACCCCTGTCTTAAACGGCCCTGACCTCGCAGCGATTCGGCAATCTGGGTTTGAAACCGCCGATCTGGCGACCCTGTTCCCGATCGTAGATGGGCCCGACGGACTTCAGCAGGCAGTCAAATCGCTGTGCCAAGCGGCGACTTCAGCCGTGCGCGACGGCAAGACTATTCTGATTTTGAGCGATCGCCTAACGCTCAAGGGTGAAGTCGCTGAAGGCGGAGCCACGGCTCTGACGGCAAACTACAGCTACATTCCGCCGATGGTGGCAGTGGGGGCAGTTCACCACCACTTGATTCGTCAAGGCTTGCGGATGAAAGCCTCAATCATTGTCGATACGGCGCAGTGCTGGAGCACCCACCACTTTGCCTGCCTGATTGGCTACGGGGCAAGCGCCGTGTGTCCGTACTTGGCTTTAGAAACGGTGCGCCACTGGTGGGCAGACTCTAAGACCCAAGCCATGATGGAGCGGGGCAGACTCGACAAGGTGAGCCTCACCGGAGCGCAGTACAACTACCGCAAGGCGATCGAAGCGGGTCTACTGAAAATCCTCTCGAAGATGGGAATTTCGCTGCTGTCGAGCTATCAAGGGGCACAAATTTTTGAGGCGATCGGCATTGGCGGCGACCTGCTCAACCTGGCTTTTACAGGCACAGCCTCTCGTTTGGGCGGACTGTCGGTGGCAGATTTGGCGCAAGAAGTCCTGACCCTGCACTGCCGTGCCTTCCCGGAGCTGACCAGCAAGAAGCTAGAAAACTTTGGCTTCTTCAACTACAAGCCGGGCGGCGAATATCATATGAACAGCCCAGAGATGGCGAAGCATCTGCACAAAGCGGTGGCAGACCGAAACTTCGACCACTACGCGCTCTACCAGAAGTACATGGAAGGTCGTCCGGTGACGGCATTGCGCGACCTGCTGGACTTCAAGAACGATCGCCCCTCAATTCCAGTCGAGGAGGTCGAACCTGTCGAAGAAATCGTCAAGCGCTTCTGTACGGGCGCGATGTCGCTGGGTTCTCTATCTCGCGAAGCCCATGAGACTTTGGCGATCGCCATGAACCGGATCGGCGGCAAGTCTAACTGCGGCGAAGGCGGCGAAGATCCCCTGCGGTTCATGAAGCTGGATGATGTCGATGCCACCGGACATTCGGCTAAGCTTCCGCACCTGAAAGGACTCCGCAACGGCGATACTGCCAGCTCTGCGATCAAGCAGATTGCATCGGGTCGCTTTGGTGTGTCGCCCGAGTATTTGATGAGCGGCAGACAGCTAGAAATCAAAATCGCTCAGGGTGCAAAACCGGGCGAGGGGGGTCAGCTTCCGGGCAAAAAGGTGAGTCCTTATATTGCAATGCTCCGCAAGTCGAAGCCCGGTGTAACGTTGATTTCGCCGCCACCCCATCACGATATTTACTCAATCGAAGATTTGGCTCAGCTCATTTTTGACCTGCACCAGATCAATCCAGCCGCTCAAGTCTCGGTGAAGCTGGTGGCAGAAGTGGGGATCGGCACGATCGCCGCCGGAGTCGCCAAAGCCAACGCCGATATTATCCAGATTTCGGGTCATGATGGCGGTACGGGCGCATCGCCGCTCAGCTCGATTAAACATGCCGGAGTGCCTTGGGAGCTAGGGCTGACCGAAGTCCATCGCGTGTTGATGGAGAACAAGCTGCGCGATCGCGTGTTGCTGCGGGCAGACGGCGGACTCAAAACTGGATGGGATGTACTGATGGCAGCCTTAATGGGGGCGGAAGAGTACGGCTTTGGCTCGGTGTCGATGATTGCTGAAGGTTGTATTATGGCGCGGATTTGCCATACCAACAACTGCCCGGTCGGGGTAGCAACCCAGCAGGAAAAACTGCGGCAGCGATTCACGGGCACGCCTGAGCATGTGGTTAACTTCTTCTACTTTGTGGCAGAAGAGGTGCGATCGCTCCTAGCTCGGCTGGGCTATCGATCACTGAAGGACTTGATCGGGCGGGCGGATCTGCTGAAGCTGCGCGAGAGCGTCAAGCTGACCAAAACCCAATCGCTGAATCTAGATTGCCTCACCCAACTGCCAGACACTCGCGAAGATCGGAGCTGGCTGGAGCATGGCGCGGTGCATGGCAACGGCGACGTTTTGGATGACAAAATTCTGGCGGCACTAGAAACCGCTATTCGCGACCAGGGAACCATCGAGCAGTCCTATGCGTTGGTCAACACCGATCGCGCCGTGGCGACACGGGTGGCAGGGGCGATCGCCAAGCAATATGGCGATGCTGGCTTTGGTGGACATATCACGCTCAATTTCACAGGTGCGGCAGGGCAGAGTTTTGGAGCTTTCTTGCTGCCCTGTATGACCGTGACATTGGAAGGGGAAGCCAACGACTACGTGGGCAAAGGGATGCACGGCGGCGAAATTATCATCAAGCCGCCGATCGATGCCACCTATGAGCCAGCGGCGAACGTGATTATCGGCAACACCTGTCTGTATGGCGCAACGGGCGGCGTGCTCTATGCCAACGGGCAGGTTGGTGAGCGATTTGCCGTCCGCAACTCTTTCGCTCAAGCGGTGATTGAGGGCACGGGCGATCACTGCTGCGAATATATGACGGGTGGCACGATCGTTGTGCTCGGCAAGGCGGGTCGCAACGTCGGTGCAGGCATGACGGGCGGTCTAGCTTACTTCCTGGATGAAGACGGCAGCTTCCCGACTAAAGACAACGCGGAAATTGTCAAAGTGCAGAGGGAATTTTCGACTTCTGGAGAGCAGCAGTTGAAGGAATTGATTCAAGCCCACGCCGATCGCACGGGTAGCCCAAAATCCCAGCAAATTATGGCAGACTG
>JBBSFA010000140.1:0-6941 GCA_038239185.1 Elainellales cyanobacterium
GCGTTATGCCTACACCTCGCTGACGACCCCTAGCTCCGTCTTTGACTACGACCTGCAAACCCGATCGCAAACGCTCAAAAAAGAAACGCCTGTCTTAGGCGGCTACGATCGCACCCAGTACGTCAGCGAACGCCTGCAAGCCACAGCTCCAGATGGCTCACTGATCCCCCTGTCGCTGGTCTACAAAAAGGGCATCACTCGAAACGGCGCAAATCCGGTTTACATGACGGGCTATGGCGCTTACGGCTTTAGCTACCCGGACTCGTTTTCTTCGACCCGGCTGACTTTGCTCGATCGCGGCGTGGTAGTGGCGATCGCGCACATACGCGGCGGCTCGGAGCTGGGGCGCAACTGGTACGAATGGGGCAAGTTTCTCCAGAAAAAGAATACCTTCACGGACTTCATTGCCTGCGCCGAGGAGTTGATTCAGCAAGGCTGGACTTCGCCGCAGCATCTAGCAATTTCTGGCGGCAGTGCGGGTGGTTTGCTGATGGGGGCGGTGCTGAACCTGCGTCCAGATTTATTTAAGGCGGCGATCGCCCATGTGCCGTTTGTGGATGTGGTGAGTACGATTCTGGACACTTCGCTGCCGCTTTCAGTGATGGAGTGGGAAGAGTGGGGCAACCCGAACGAGGTGAACTTTTACAACTACATGAAGTCCTACTCGCCGTATGACAATGTGGTGGCTCAAGCCTATCCGGCATTGCTGATTACCGCTGGCTTAAACGATCCGCGCGTTTCTTACTGGGAGCCTGCCAAATGGACAGCAAGGCTGCGGGAGCTGAATCAGGGCGATCGGATTTTGCTGCTGAAAACTAACCTGGGAGCGGGGCATGGGGGCGCATCGGGACGCTATGAGCAGCTCAAGGAGATCGCGTTTGAGTTTGCGTTTTTACTGGATCAGTGGGGGCTGTCTTAGCCTTGGCGCTTTACAGACCCAAAAAGAATTGGGCGAACCGCTAAGCGGTTCGCCCAATTCTTTTTACAGTCTCAAATCTAGAGTACGCCTAGATTAGACAGCCCTAGAATCGCCCCTGTGCCCAGCAAGTGCCCAAAAGCGGTTGTGCCGATAAAGGCAGGTAAACCTAGACCCAAAAACACCCCAGAAGCAGGTTCTGCGTCTTTAATTTTGATAGTGGCTCTGCCAAAGGCGATCGCCAAAACATTGCAAAGAATCATCACCAGCCCAACCGTCGGACTCCATGCCAGTGTTTTGGGAACAACGGCTAGTAAAGCTAAGGTATACACGTAAAATTTCTCCTTGAAACGTGTTAACAGATGGAAATCTTTAGGTGAAGTTTTACCAAAAAATGGGCACCTGTAGATGATCGTCGCATCAATAGTTAACATTAGAAAAAGAAATTGCAGATTCTTGCGCTGGATATCCAATCTGTGCCTTGAGGTTGATTCAAAAATATACCAGTTGATCGGAATGACTCAGGAAGGCGATCGCCCGATTTTTCGCGAAAATTGGGAACGCTCTTAAGATAACTTTGATGGCGATCTATTTGATTTCTAGAGGCAATGTTTGATGAATAACACAACCGAAACGCCGACTGAGCTGACGTTTTACTATCTCAACGGGCAGAGTGAGTCTTTTAGCATTTATGGACTCTCTGAGGATGAAACCCAGCAAGACTTTCGCTTAGAGGTGAAGCATTTGCTCCAAAAAGAATGGTGGATTTTGAATTTGCCGGAGCAGACGGTCATGATCAATGTGGCAAATGTCACCAAAGTTGAAGTCAAACCCGTGATGCAGCAGCTTAAAGGGGAAGGGGTTTTCCCGATCGCAGAACGAATTACGGCGCTCAATCGGCATTAGCGATCGATTTCGGCATTAGAACCGCTAGGTTGAGGGCGCGGCATTCGGGCGATCGGCTGTCGGTGAGTCGATAAATTGCCTGCCGAATGCTGCGCCCCTACGGGTGGTTCATACGGATGTTTGATGATACCTGGATTCTTTATGAACCCAGGCAGATGCCTAAACCTCTGGCAGTCTTGACGAGCGTACTGTTTGGATCGACCACGCTGTACTGAGCGATCGCCTCGCTGATCGGCACATTTACGACCCGCCGATTCTGCCAGGTGACGATCTGGTCGTATTTGCCTTCGGCAATGAGATCAACTGCCGCCACGCCAAAGGCAGACCCGATCAGGCGATCGAGTGGGGAAGGCAAGCCGCCGCGCTGGACGTGACCCAAGACCGTGACGCGAGTTTCAGCGCCGCTGCGGTCAGAGATGCGATCGGCTAAATAATGTCCGATCCCCTCTAGGCGGACTTCCCCGTGCGACTTGGCTTTGGTGACGGGTTCGCCAGACTCGGTTTTCACGGCTTCTGCGACGACCATTAGCGAGAAATTTTTGCCCCGCTCTTGGCGTTCACGAATTTTGGCGCAGATTGTGTCCAGGCTGTAGGGAATTTCTGGGATCAGGATAATGTCGGCTCCTCCGGCAATTCCGGCAGAGATGGCAATATGTCCCGCATCGCGTCCCATTACTTCCAGGATCATCACCCGCGAGTGGCTAGCTGCCGTGAAGTGCAGCCGATCGAGCGCTTCAGTCGCAATGTTCACCGCCGTATCAAAGCCCACCGATCGCTCGGTAACCCCCATGTCGTTGTCGATCGTTTTGGGAATGCCGACTAGATTCCAGTTGCCCTGCTGCGCCAGCTTTTGCAAAATCGCCATGCTGCCGTCGCCGCCGATGCCGATAATTGCGTCCAGTCCCAGCAGGTGGTAGCCTTCCGCAATTTCGCTGGCGCGATCGACAATGCTGCCATCTGGCATCGGATAGGCGAATGGATTGCCTTTATTTGTCGTGCCCAAAATTGTCCCGCCTGCGGTCAAAAGGCGATCGGTTTGGTGGAAGTCCAGCACCATTATGTCCAGGGGACGCGCCATCAATCCTTGCGTTGCTCGGCAGATGCCCACCACTTCCCAGTCATAGGTACAAACTGCCCGATGCACGACTGCCCGAATAACTGCATTGAGTCCAGCACAGTCGCCGCCGCTGGTCAAAATCCCGATTCGCCTCTGTCCCATCGAAGTCCCTCCCGCTTGAATCTGTGGCTTGAATCTGTCGGTGAGGCTGTAACTTAAGTCACAAACAAGTCACAAAGCCACAAATATTATGCGATCGCGTGGATCAGGGCGATCGCGATCCTGTAGATTCTTCAAACTTCTAGAAGTCTTCTAGGCTACAACTTGTACTTTCATTTCTTTACTTCGCCTAAAATTAAGTCACCTTCCCAAAATGCCTCTCTAAGATAGGAATTAGTCAGTCAAAAGAATCACTGCAAACCTAACGGGGAAAAAAGCATGACCCAATCAAAACAACCGTTAGACCTGGATCATGATCTGGATCATGACCTGGATCATGAGTATGCGCTAGACCGAGACAGCACCACCTTATCGCGCCATGTTCTGCAACAGCTCCAAAGCTTTTCGGCAGAAGCCCAAGATTTGAGCGCCCTGATGAATCGGGTTGCCTTGGCGGCAAAGCTGATTGCTCGTCGCTTAACCAGAGCCGGCTTGGTTGAGGATGCTTTGGGCTTTACCGGACGCACCAACGTGCAGGGTGAATCGGTCAAAAAGATGGATGTCTATGCCAACCAGGTTTTCATTTCTGCCTTCAAGGAAAGCGGTTTGGTCTGCCAACTCGCCTCTGAAGAGATGGAGAAGCCGTACTACATTCCAGAGAACTGTCCGATCGGTCGGTATTCCCTGCTGTATGACCCGATCGACGGCTCTTCCAATGTGGATATCAACCTCAACGTCGGCTCGATCTTCTCGGTGCGGCGGCAGGAAAGCGTCGATTTCAGCAGCGACGGTGCAGATTTGCTGAAAGATGGGCATCAGCAAATTGCCGCAGGCTATGTTTTATATGGACCTAGCACGATGCTGGTCTATTCGATCGGCAGCGGCGTTCATGCTTTCACGCTTGATCCCAGCTTGGGCGAATTTATTCTTTCTAGTGAAAATATTCGCATCCCAGAGCATGGTCCCGTTTACAGCGTCAACGAAGGCAATTTTTGGCAGTGCGAAGAGTCGATTCGCAACTATATCCGCTATGTCCATCGACACGAGGGCTACACGGCGCGCTATAGCGGGGCTTTGGTGGGAGACTTCCACCGGATTTTACAGCAGGGGGGTGTCTTCCTCTATCCCGGCTCTACCAAAAATCCAGAAGGCAAGCTGCGGTTGCTCTACGAATCGGCTCCTTTGGCATATCTGATGGAGCAAGCCGGAGGGCAAGCCAGCACAGGGACGCAAAAAATTCTCGATGTGATTCCCGATCGCCTCCATGCTCGCACGCCCCTGATCATCGGTAGCACAGAAGATGTGGCACTGGTTGAGTCTTTTATCCAGGAGGAAAAACGCGAACGTGAAGATCATCTGCTTGCGTCCAAAGGCTAATTTACAGATTGCAGCATCTGAACTAAATCTAGTTTCAATCTCTGCTTCTATGGTTTGAGTCTCCCGTGAGCTTACATTCTCGTCCTTTTCACTCTCCCCCCAACCTATGACTACGCTTCTCGAAAATCCCCTTCGCGTGGGTCTTCAGCAAGACCGAATTCCAGAACCTCAAATCCTGGTGATTTTTGGGGCATCGGGTGACTTGACGCAGCGCAAGCTGGTACCCGCCCTCTATCAGATGAAACTGGAGCGACGGCTCCCGCCAGAGATCACGATCGTCGGTGTGGCACGTCGGGACTGGAGTGATGATTTCTTTCGATCGCACATGCGCGAAGGTGTGGAACAGTTCGGCGGCGGACTGGGCAAACCTGAACTCTGGGATGATTTCGCCAGAGGCTTATACTACTGTCCAGGCGACATGGACAAACCCGAAAGCTATGAAAAGCTCAAAGAGCTACTGAGCAAGCTAGACACCGAGCGCGGCACACGCGGCAATCGCGTCTTCTACTTGGCAGTCGCTCCTCGCTTCTTCCCAGAAGCCATCCTCCAGCTCGGCAACGCCAAAATGCTGGACGATCCGGAGAAACAGCGCCTTGTGATCGAAAAACCATTTGGCAAAGACCTGACCTCGGCTCAATCGCTGAACCAGGTGGTCACCAAAACCTGTGCTGAAAGCCAGGTCTACCGGATTGACCATTACCTGGGCAAAGAAACGGTGCAAAACCTGATGGTCTTCCGCTTTGCCAACGCCATCTTTGAGCCGCTGTGGAATCGCCAGTTTGTCGATCACATCCAAATCACCGTGGCGGAAACCGTCGGCTTAGAGGGACGCGCGGGCTACTACGAAACCGCCGGGGCACTGCGCGACATGGTGCAAAACCACCTGATGCAGCTCTTTAGCCTAACGGCGATGGAGCCACCCAACTCACTCGGTGCTGATAGCATCCGCAATGAGAAGGTGAAAGCGTTGCAGGCAACCCACCTGGCGAACGCCGAGCAGCTAGAGTTCTCCGCCATCCGGGGACAGTACACCTCAGGCTGGCGCGATAATAAAAACGTGCCCGGTTACCGCCAAGAAGAAGGCGCAAGCGCAGAATCCACCACGCCCACTTATGCCGGATTGAAGCTGTTTGTGGATAATTGGCGCTGGAAAGGAGTGCCGTTCTATCTTCGCACGGGCAAACGGATGCCCAAAAAGGTATCAGAGATCGCGATTCAGTTCCGAGAAGTGCCGTTTTTGATGTTTCAATCTGCCTCGAAGCAAGCCAATCCGAACGTGCTGGCATTGCGAATCCAGCCCGATGAGGGGATCTCCATGCGGTTTGAGGTCAAAACTCCGGGCACCTCGCTGCGGACGCGATCGGTCGATATGGACTTTCGCTACGACACTGCGTTTGGGCAAGCCAACACCGATGCCTATGCTCGACTGCTCGTAGACTGCATGTTGGGTGACCAAACCCTATTCACGCGCGGCGATGAAGTTGAAGCTTCTTGGCGGATCTTGACCCCCGTGCTCTCGGCTTGGGATGCCCCCGCACCTGCCGATGCGATTCCCCTTTACGAAGCGGGAACCTGGGGACCCATTGAGGCTGAATTATTGCTCAATCGAGATGGACGGCGCTGGCGCAGATTATAAGGATCAGGCAGAACCAACGATTACTCTTTATCCTCACTAAACCTGGGAAATCATTCCGCTATGACTACTACTCCCTTAGTTACCTTACAGAAGCCCAAAGACATCTCCCTTAGCGAAATTGAAGCTGAGCTGAGCCGCATTTGGCATAGCCAGAATGATGAAAAGAACGCGCCTTCGGCAGTCCGTGCCACCACCTTCAGTATGGTCGTGTATGAGCCAGAGGAGTTTCAGCAGCTTTTGGCAGTTCTGGGCTTTTATGATGGACCCATTGACGGGATTCATGGTTCGCTGACCAAGCAAGCGGTGATGGATGCCCAGAAAAGTTTTGGCATGTTGATGACGGGTCGAATGGATACCGAAACGCTGGCACGGCTGCGGGGCGAAGCCGCCAAACAGCCCGGCGATCGCCTCGCGATCAAAAACATGAATTTGCGCGGCTATAATCTGAGCGATGCGATCGCCGTTCAGAATCCCTGTCGCATCATCACGCTCTGTCCGACTTTGGGCGATGACAAAGGCGTGACGGCAGAGGTGTCTGCCTATTGCCCAATCCAGAAAACCACATCTAATGGCAGCCTGATTTGCTGTGAGTACATTACCCTGCGCGGTACTAAAGAGGCTCTGAATCGCGTGGGCAACATGGTTGCGTCGCTGCTGATTTCCGGTCTGCCCAAATTTGTCTGGTGGAAAGCCACGCCCAACCCAGAGCAAGATCTATTCAAAAAGCTAGTCGAGAGCTGCAACTGTCTGATTCTAGATTCGTCTTATTTCAGCGATCCAGAGTCGGAGTTTTTGAAGATCGAGGAGTTAATTGAGACAGACAGCTTTGTGGCAGACCTGAACTGGCACAGACTCTCGGTTTGGCAAGAACTGACTGCCTCGGCTTTTGA
>JBBSFA010000141.1:0-6937 GCA_038239185.1 Elainellales cyanobacterium
ATAGCCCAACCCGCAGCACAGCAGAATCAATGCCAAAACAGTTGGATCTTGCTGCCAGAAGGCGATCGCCAAAATCCCTAAAATCCCAGTGCCCAGACAAAAATTTCCCAGCCAAAAGACCAGCGCTTTATTGCCCGTTAAGTTCACCACCGAGTGATATTTGTGTTCGTCAATTCCAGTTTCGGAATCAAACAAGTCGTTATGCAAATTCTCCCAGGCAAGAATTAGAATTGCAGAGGCTAAAAATGTAGAGAACGCTGCCCAATGAATCGTCCGAGTTTCGGCATAGGCGATCGCCGTCCCTAGCAGAATGGGCATAATCGCCACGCTGTACATGGGCGGCTTGATGGCTGCCATCCAGAGTTTGCGCTTTTGGACTGGATCAGGAGAAGAATTTAACGTGTTGGGATAATTAACAGTCTTGTTGGTCATCGAGCTTCCTCAAAACGTTTCCCAAAGCCGCAGAGAGCGAAGATTGCGGCTGCAAGAATCTCAGCATTTATTATACGGGGCAGATGAGCCGTTCCGAGCGGGAAAAGCAAGCAACGCAATGATCTGTTAAAGTTTTGAGCTGAATGCATCGATTGATTCTTTATGCCCTGAACCCGATTTATCTCCTCTCCTCGGATCATCTCCTCGCCTATGGTTCATTGAATGTGCTACTTGTTAAGGATAATCTCTGATTCAAAATCGCTTGATATAGGACATCTTTGCCCTCAATGCTCTGTCAATCTCCTGGCGTTCAGCTCAACTCCTCGCAAGATTGTAAACAGTTATATCAATTTCTTGACTTTTGTCAGCGCAAATCAATCGCCGATCGCCAGGTAAAAATCGCCAGTATCACGCTTGAAATTGCGGCGGTTGATCCGCTCACTGTCTTGCAGCACTATAGTCAGTCCGATCGGCTACATTTCTATGCGGAGAAACGAGAGCAAAGCTGGTCAGTTGTCGCGATCGATGCGGCTCTCCGATATGAAGGCAACGGCTCGCAGCGATTCATTGAATCACAAAATTTTATCCAAATGGGTCTAGACCAATTGATCGTCAGCCGCGCGATCGAAGATTCAGATGCAGCACCGCGTTTTTTCTGTAATTTTACTTTTTTTGATGAAAATTCAGATTCTCGCGCTTGTTTCTCGGCTGCTACGATATTTTTGCCCGAACTGCAAGTCGTTCGGAGTGGCGATCGGAGTTTTATGTCGGTCAATTTACAGGTTGACGGCAATTCCAATTTAGAGGTATTGACTGAAAAAGCCGAACGACAGTTTAAAATAGTGAAATCGCTGCAAACAGATATTCTTGCCTTTGCTTATCCAGTTCCCGATTTATTCAGAAACTGGGAAATTATTGATACTTATTCCTTTTCTCAAGCCGTTGAAACCGCACTCGATCGCATTCAACAAAAGCATTTTAGCAAGGTTGTTTTAGCTCATGCCGTGGATGTGATCTCTCGGCTCCCCTTTCAGCCAGATCGCTCGCTCTATCATCTGCGGCAGCGCTATCCAGACTGCTACGTGTTTTCGGTCAGCAACGGCAATGGACAAAGCTTTATTGGCGCTAGCCCAGAGCGACTGTTGAGCATCCGCAACCAGCGATTAATGACCGATGCCCTAGCAGGCTCGGCGCGGCGCGGCAGAACAGTCACCGAAGATCAGCAGCTCGGGCTGCACCTGCTCGACAACGACAAAGAACAGCGCGAACATCGCGTTGTCCTGGATTTTATTGCCGAAAAGCTGACAGATTTTGGACTGGTTCCCCAGTATGATGCAGCTCCAACGCTGCTGCAATTGTCGAACATTCAGCATCTACACACGCCCATTCGGGCAATGCTGCCGATCGATCGCCATCCGCTGGAAATTTTGGCGGCATTGCATCCCACTCCTGCCGTCGCTGGAATGCCTAGAGCGATCGCCTGTGAACAAATTCGTCAGTCTGAGCAGTTTGGGCGATCGCTCTATGCCGCTCCGATCGGCTGGGTCGATGCGACAGATAATGCTGAATTTTTAGTCGGGATTCGATCGGCGTTGCTGGAGGGCAATCAGGCGCGGCTCTATGCCGGAGCAGGGATTGTGGCAGGATCTGATCCGCAGAAGGAAATGGCGGAGGTGCAGTTGAAACTGCAAGCGCTATTGCAGGCGTTGGTATGAACCACTCACGGCTGCAAGCGCTGATCTGACGGTTCAGACGGTAACTGTGACTGAATATAACTATATCCGCGATCGAATCGTGGAATCATCCTACAGTTAAATTGTCTAAGTTCATCAATAATATCAGGGCTATCAAAGTCTTTGGAGTTTCGATTTAGGAAGCAAGCTTGTTCTGGTAAATCATGACCTAAGTGACTAATCACTGATGCATAAATGAGCGCATCTTGCGGCATTAAATCATAAGTCGTTTCATAAGAGGCTGCCTCACTTAAGTTACCAGCATTAAGCGCAACAATTTCTCCAACTTGAAGCAGTCGATCGCGACATTGAATAAAGCGATCCCGTTCTTCCTCGTTACTCTGTACCATTAGGCTAGCAATATCCTGAATGCTCTTGATACGACTTACATAAGAGGCTGTGCGTAAAAGTTGACGTAACTCAGCATCTAACGACTGTTGAAGTCTTCGACGGCTCCGCGCTTGACGACTTAGCTTTTCATGGGGTTCAGCAAGACTATAAGCCGGAACAATGAGCTTTGCTCTTCCTGTTTCACAAAGTTGCAAAATTTGTTCACAACTTGAACATTGCTCTTGCTCGAAGGTTAGCTCTAAAACAAAGTTTGTCTCAACATAAATATTCACGCAGCCGCCTCATGCTCAAATCTACCTCCAACTAAAGCGGCATAAAGCCCTGACTCAATTAACCATTGTTGAGAAGTATCGAGTTGAGAAACATCGATATTTTCAGGCAGTTGATCTGAGTGAATTATCTCTCCGAGCCAGGATGTAATAATGAGTACTAAGCTATCTGCACTAATTTGGTCAGACGTTACTCCCGCCCTTTCAAAGTAAGGTTGAAGAATTGGGGATGCATCAATTGTGTAAGTAGGTTCGCTCTGATCCTGATAAGCTTCGGCATTAGACCATAGGTAAAATTTATCTGGGAAAACCATTAGAAAATACGGAGCTTTCGGAAAAGTTCCGTGTGCAAGTATATTGCGACGCAGTTGTGCTGCCCACTCTGGGGATACATCGATTTTGCGCTTGACCTCAATCACAAGGGCTAGTTGACCGTTACAGTTATCAACTGACAAGTCCCAACCAGAATCAGTTCTAATCGCCATGATTAGGCTCACTCAAAAACCAACGACTCTACCATTGTGACCCACAGCAGCAGAGTTTTATCAAATTCTAGAAACTGGCTTGCAGTGGATTCACCGTTACAAAGCTCGATCGCAATCACACAAGCCCCGATCGCCAAGCTACTCAGAAACAGAAATGTATTGCAAAAGACAATAGCAGGGGCGATCGATGGAACTCAAGGCTTGACGATTTGAGTTCAGGATGCAATTGTTTTGGCAAGGGAGAAATAGGCTGACTGGATATTGATTGTGGTCTGGAATACAAAAGCCTCTCCCCTGTATTGGGCTGGCGAACCTCCGAGAGGCTCTCCTGAATTAACCTTACAGTGGTGACTGAACGTGAATCTTCCCTTAGTTGCTCGTGCTCACGAACATTGCCAGAGAATTGCGATCTCGACCGCTGAGGGGCAATTTACCTATCAGGATCTGCTTCGTGTTTCTGGTCAAATCGCGACCCAGTTGCTCAATGGTATCAATGATTTACAGGAACAGCGGGTTGCCTTTCTGATTCCATCAGGATTTGAGTATGTTGCGACTCAGTGGGGCATCTGGCGGGCAGGTGGGATTGCAGTGCCCTTGTGTGTTTCTCATCCCAGACCTGAACTAGAGTATGTCATTACCAATGCGGATGTCGCCATTGTGGTTTCCCATCCCAGCTTTGAAGCTATCCTGCGCCCGATCGCAGAGGCACATCACTTGCGCTTTCTCCTCACCTCAGACCCGCTTCCCGCTGAGCTAGATCGCCTGCCAGAAGTGGACATCACCAGACGCGCTTTAATTCTTTACACCAGTGGCACCACTGGGAAGCCCAAGGGTGTCGTGACGACACACCGCGCGATTCAGGCGCAGGTGACCAGCCTGATCACCGCCTGGGAATGGATCTCCAGCGATCGCATCCCACATATCCTGCCGTTGCACCACATTCACGGCATTGTCAATGTCTTGACTTGCGCGTTGTGGGCGGGAGCCGAGTGCCATATGCTTCCCAAATTTGAGGCTGAAACCGTCTGGAACCGGATTTCTAAGGGAGGTTTTACGCTGTTTATGGCAGTTCCCACCATTTATACCAAATTGATTGCGGCTTGGGAAAAGGCAGATCGCGATCGGCAACGGGAAATGTCTCAAGCCTGCGCTGAGATGCGATTGATGGTTTCTGGTTCAGCAGCCTTACCTGTTCAAGTTTTAGAACAATGGGCGAACATCAGCGGTCACTTTCTGCTGGAGCGGTATGGCATGACAGAAATCGGCATGGCGCTCTCGAATCCGCTCCACGGTCAACGACGGGCAGGCTTTGTGGGGCTGCCATTACCCCAAGTAGAGGTGCGATTGGTTGATGAAAGCGGGGTTCCCGTGCCAACCGGAACGCCTGGAGAAATTCAGGTGAAGGGAATGGGTGTATTTCTGGAATATTGGCAAAAACCGGAAGCAACTGCCAAAGCCTTTCAAGATGGCTGGTTTCGCACGGGGGATTTCGCCATTGTTGAGCAAGATTTCTATCGCATTTTGGGGCGGATGAGCGTCGATATCATCAAAACTGGCGGCTATAAGGTTTCAGCTTTAGAGATTGAGGAAGTCCTCCGCACACATCCCGATATTCAGGAGTGTGCCGTAGTGGGAGTGGTTGATCCAGAGTGGGGAGAGCGGGTCTGTGGGGCATTAGTCTTGAAATCAGACCATGATTTAACGCTAGACTCCTTTCGCAGTTGGGCAAAAGACTATCTAGCCGTTTACAAAGTGCCCACTCGGATTCTGACGATCGAAGAACTACCCCGCAACGCCATGGGGAAAGTGACTAAGCCTGCCGTGGCAAAGCTCTTTCGGGCATAACACATTTGCTCTGTCACTGCTAGCTCAGCTTTTCTGACGCGATCGGCATCACCAAAACTTTTTTAACCCGATTTCGATTCATCGCAATCACCTCAATCCGCAGGTTCTGCCATTCAAACACCTGAAAAACCGTCGGCACTTGCCCCAGATAAGTGATCACCAACCCCCCCAGCGTTTGATAGCGAAAGCGATCGCCCTCTGGCAGTTCGCGAATCCCCAGAATCGTCTGAAACTCCTCGATCTGCAAAGCCCCATCCATCAGCCACGAGCCATTTTCGCTGAGAATCGCCTGCGGTTCTGGTGGTTCATCCCCCGTGTGAATATCCCCCACGATCGCCTCTAGAATATCGTTGAGGGTCACCAGTCCTTGCAGCACACCATATTCGTCCACCACAGCCGCAATCCGATTGCCCGTCTGCTTAAACAAATCCAGCGCGTTGAAGGCATTCATCACCTCTGGCACATAGAGCGGCGGAGTCAGCAGCCCCATGAGCTGCGTGGGCATCAACGACTGCGACGTACTAGCCGCCAGGAAATCTTTGGCTTTGAGGAAGCCCAAAATATTGTCTACGCTGTCCTGACAAACGGGGAAGTAAGAATAAACGCTGGTCAAAATCGTTTGCTGAATTGTGGCGATCGGCGCTTCCACATCCAGCCAGACTAGATCGATGCGTGGAGTCATAAAGGCGCGAATATGCTGTCCGCCCAGCCGAAACACCCGCTCCATCATTTCTTCTTGCGCCAGACCAACCAAACCTGCCTGCCGACTGGCAGCTACCAGCATCCTAATTTCTTCGGGCGAATGCACTGAAACTTCGCTGCCGTCTGCCCGCAATCCCAAACTACTCAACACATAGTTACCCAAGCTATTCAAAACATGCACTGCCGGACGAAACAGGTTCAGGTAAAATTCCAGGGGCTGAATCACCCAGAGCGCCGTATTTTCTGGACGCTGGAGCGCCAAACTCTTGGGAGCCAGCTCCCCTAACACAATGTGCAGAGAGGTGATGATGATAAAGGCGATCGCCACCCCCAAGGTGTGAGCACCAACGGTCGCGATGTTTTCGGGCAGGATCTTTTCCAAAGTCGGCTCAATCAGGTCAGCGATCGCGGGTTCGCCTAGCCAGCCCAATCCCAGCGAGGACATGGTTACCCCTAGCTGAGTCGCTGCCAAATAAGAATCCAGATGCTTGACCGCTCGCTGCAAGGTTTTGGCAGAAGGATGCCCCTGTTCTACCAGTTGCTCCACCCGACTGCGACGAATCGCCACCAAGGAGAACTCAGCCGCCACAAAAAAGCCGTTTCCCAGCACCAGCACGATTACGGCAATCAGCTTGCCAAAAGTCACCAATCCGAAAGCTTCGTTCATAGTTGAGAAAAACGGGATTAAACTCAGGATCAAACTTAGAGAACCTGATTGTCAGAGTAGCTTTAAAGCCTGAGTGGATTGGGACTTTTCCTGGCTTTGAGCCAAAATCTCCCGGCGATCGCCATTCGGTGGAACAATAAACGAGGGGAGAAAAGCCCCTTCAGTCTTTCACAGCTCACCCCGATCGACCCATGACTCTGCAACTGCGCGTTTATGTTCCTCCGCATCCCCTGATTCAGCACTGGCTAGGCGTAGCTCGCGATGCTGCAACGCCTTCGGTGTTGTTTCGCAGCGCCATGATTGAATTGGGGCGATGGCTCACCTACGAAGCCGTGCGCGACTGGTTGCCCACGCTAGACGTAGAAATCACCACGCCGCTGGCTCCCTGTGCTGCCACCTTCGTCAATCCAGAAGTGCCGATCGCCGTCATCCCGATTCTGCGGGCAGGACTGG
>JBBSFA010000142.1:0-6907 GCA_038239185.1 Elainellales cyanobacterium
AAGGTTTAGGCATGGCTGAACCATTTTATAACAACTCTGCCATGCGCTGAAGCTTCCGACCGACCTCTTCCATCGTGTAAAAGAAAGTAGAAAATCGAAGTACCTCATGCATCAAGTCATTCTTCTTTCCATTGTCTAAAGACTGATCTGCTATGTCACTTTTTTGATGATCTAATGGGTTGCTTAGTCGATCGCCTCGCTCAGTAATTTGAAGTTGATTAAAGCGATCGGTCGCCCGGTTTAAAGCGACTTCTAGCGGAGGTAAGCCAGCAGATGAGTTGCGAGCTTTCACTACAACAGACAGCTCAATCATGCCAGTAGAAGTTTCCTGAGCGAGCTGGGTCAGCTCAGGCGAAAGCATTTGCCAGAGAGTCTTTTGCTGCCTGACAATCACCGTATGTTCCATTGTCAAAATATGCTCCCAAATCCGATGGATTAAGAAATCCCAGGTTTCGTTGATTAGCTTTTCGGCAGGTTCACCCGCTAGCCCTTGCTTGGCTTCTTTTCGGAGGCTGCGAATTTTTTCCAATAGAACGATAATCTGAATTTTCTGCTGGTTGGACACAGCGCGATCGTAACTTTCTGCAAATGCACCTTGCATCACCAACTGATAGAGTTGCTCTAGTTCCAGTAGCACCTGCGATAGACCGCGTCTCAGCTCAGTTCCAGCATGGGCAGGAAAAAGAACTTGACTCACGCTCAAAGCCGCGCTGATTCCCAGCAGCGTTTCTAGCAGTCTGCCCCAAGCATAGATCCAGGGATTTTGACTATGATTGAGAATCACGATCGCGGATACATAGCTGGTGAGCTTTGCAGCTTCGCTCAGCTTCCAGGCTGAAGTCAAGAAAATCGTTGAGAAAATGCTGAGTTCCAACGCCCAAGGCGTACTGCCCAGCACCGTACTGAACAGCGCTCCGGCGATCGCACCGATTACAGTGCCAATGATGCGTTGAATGCTGAGGCTCCAAGTGCTGCCTGAAGTGGAACCCATGACGATAATTGCCGCAATCACCGCATAGAAGGGATATTCCCAGCGCAGGCTCCCAGCCATGACGTAAGCTAGGGTTGCTGCCGTCGCAATTTTGAGCGCGGTCTTGCTGAGCGGCAGATTAGCGGCGATCGCTTGCTTCAGCGATCGAGCAAGTTGATTGGCGGTGGATTTGGTCATAGTCACTTGCGTCGGATGATTGGAGCAGGTTGAAACGGGATGGAATCATGTCGATCGTCTTACTATGGCTAATACTATGGATAATTTTAAAGTGTCCATCTGTTTCCCTTTTGACCGCTTCGCTGCTGTAAGTTTGACTCGCCATCATCCAGTTGCAGCAATTCGCTGATTCCCTTGGGTACAACCGCTATGACTTTTCCTGTCTACATTGGATCAGGCTCTTGGCGAATTCATCCGCATTTGTTTTTTGAATCGATCGCCTATTTCGTGGCTTTTCGATTGGCTTTGCGAAACTTTGGGCAAGACCTGATCCAGCCCAGCCAGCGCAGCACGATTCTGATTGGCGGGCTGATCGGTGCGTTAATTGGCACAAAGCTGCTGGTTATCCTCCAGCATATCGACTTATTCTGGCAGCAAAGAACGCAATTTTGGCTGCTGTTCCTTCAGGGTAAAACGGTGGTGGGTGCGCTGCTGGGAGGCTTGATTGGGGTTGAAATCACCAAAAAAAGGCTAGGGATTAGTCAATCGACTGGGGATGCTTTTACCTATCCGCTGATTGCGGGAACGGCGATCGGACGAGTCGGCTGCTTCTTGACCGGGTTGAGCGATCGTACCTATGGGACTGTAACGCAACTGCCTTGGGGCGTAGATTTTGGCGATGGCATTGCCCGTCATCCAACCCAGATCTATGAGATTCTATTCTTGCTGGGGCTAATGATACTGCTGCATCTGCGATCGCGCTATCCGCTACAAGCTGGCGATTTGTTTAAGTTTTATATGATTGCCTATCTCAGCTTTCGGCTGGTGATTGACTGGATTAAGCCCGATTTTCATCCGCTGCTGGGACTCAGTGCCATTCAAATTGCCTGCATTCTAGGGCTAATTTACTACCGCAATAGTATTCCTCAACTGATTAGATTGAAAGTCTAGAGCCTACCTATTTCCTGGTTTTATATGCCTACCCGCGATTATCTATTCTATGCTTTGACCAACAGCATTTGCTCTCAATGCTTGACTAAAGTTGAGGCAAAGGTGATTTTTCGAGAGGGCTGTGTGTATCTGATCAAGCACTGCCGCACTCATGGACGCGAAGAAGTTTTGATCGCAGATGATATTGAATATTACAAGCAATGTCAGGAGTTTATTAAGCCAGGGGATATGCCCTTGAAATTTAATACGCCGATCAAACATGGCTGTCCGTATGACTGCGGGCTTTGCCCGGATCATGAGCAGCATAGCTGTTTGACGTTGCTGGAGGTGAGCGATCGCTGCAATCTTTCCTGCCCCATTTGCTACGCCGATTCTGGAGCGGAGGAGCTATCGAATGCCAATCAGCCGCGCCGTCACCGCGATCTCGCCCAAATTGAGCAGATGCTAGACAACATTGTGGCGAATGAAGGCGAGCCGGATATTGTGCAGATTAGCGGTGGCGAACCGACAATTCATCCAGAGTTCTTCCAGATTCTTGATATTGCCAAGCGCAAGCCGATTAAGCACTTGATGATCAATACCAATGGCGTGCGAATTGCTAAAGAGCGAGACTTTTGCGATCGCCTCAGCCAATATATGCCGGGAATTGAGGTGTACTTGCAATTCGACAGCTTTGAGCCGGAGGCGTTGAAAGAGTTGCGGGGAGCGGATCTACGCTGGGTCAGAGAACAGGCGATCGCCCATCTGAATGAATTTAATATTTCAACCACGCTAGTTGTAACCGTTAAAAAAGGACTAAACGATCGCGAAATTGGCAAAATTATTGACTATGCGCTCCAGCAGAAGTGCATTCGTGGGGTGACGTTTCAGCCGATTCAGGCAGCAGGACGACTGGAGCAGTTTGATCCGAAGCGCGATCGCTATACGCTCACCGAAGTCCGTCGCGCCATTTTGGAGCAAAGCCCTCACTTTCAGCCTCATGATCTGCTGCCAGTGCCTTGCCATCCGGATTGCTTGGCGATGGCATATGCGCTAAAAATCAATGGTCGAGTGATTCCCTTAACGGGATTGCTTGATCCCACTGCTTTTTTAGAAATCATGCCAAATTCAGTGCTATACGAGCAGAATGAAGCGCTGAAGCAGCAGATCTTTAAGCTATTCTCAACGAATCATTCTCCTGAATCATCGGTAACGTCTTTGAAACAGCTCCTTTGCTGTTTACCGATGGTTAACGTTCCGATCGGCTTAACCTACGAAAATATATTTCGGATCTTGATCGTTCAGTTTCTTGATCCGTTTAATTTTGATGTGCGATCGGTCAAACGTTCTTGCATTCATATTGCTCATCCTGACGGCAGAATCATCCCCTTCGACACCTACAACCTATTCTATCGAGAAGGCAGCGCGGGATACGATCTGGTTAAAAACCTTGATTCAGGAGTATCCCATGTCTCAGAGAAATGAGTTTCGCGATATTGTCAGGGGCATTTTCCTGCTGCTAGCAGCTCATATAGTCGCGATCGTCATAGGATTCATCCTAGGCTATATCCTTTTTTCGATTACCTCTACTGTTCCGGGTGCAATTTCCAGTCTCTCAGGAATGCTGACAACTGCTTTGACTTTTGGCTTGTTTGGAATTGGTATCTCCCAATGGCTTTACGTTACGCCGCTGTTAATCCGACTGCGCCGCCGAGAGCAGATGGGGTTGTTCAAGGGAGTGCTAATTGGCGCGTTGTTGACTATGCTGCTCAATGGCGGCTGTTTTATCTGGTTCTTTGCCAGCTTTCACTAATAGCGATCGGCAGCAGGATCATAAAGCACTACATTTTCTTGCTCGTTGGGATCGTTGCGGGCAACCAGCGCATGAGCCGCTTCAGTTTCACTCAGGTTATAGGGTTGATGCGGCACGCCGGGCGGAATAAAGATGAAATCGCCTGCTTCGTTGATCACAGATTGCTTGAGACCTTGACCATAGCGAGTTTCAACCCGACCGCGAATCAAATAGATTGCCGTTTCGTAGTCGCGGTGAAAATGGGGTTCAGCCGATCCACCCGCAGGAATAATCACCAGATTCATCGAAATCCCCTGAGCACCTGCGGTGGCTCCAGAGATGCCGACGAAATAGGGTAACTGTTGACGGGTCAGCGTTTCCGCTTCAGGTCGCACGGTGATGACTTCTGTGGGAACAGAAGCAGAATTCTCAGCATAAGGATCGTTGGAGATTGAGTTCTCTGACAGCGTCATAAAATACCTTCCTTTGTGAATCAGATATCCTTACAAACCCTGTTACTGCTACTGCGGATGGACTGATCTTTATTATCGTCTAAAATCCCAGTAGTGCTAACGTCTATATAGTTCGCTTTCATTAGCCTTTTACGACCTCTACGGGATCAGCAGTATGGCTCTTCAGCTCAATGCAGAATATGCTTGTTTTGGCGGCACGGTTGGCTTCTATCGCCATTTCTCCATGGCTTGCCAAGGCGAGATGAGATTTGCCGTTTACCAACCTCCGCAGGCGAAGACTGAACCCGTACCCGTGCTCTATTTCCTCGCGGGGCTAACCTGCACTGAGGAAAACTTTATGATCAAAGCAGGCGCACAGCAGTTTGCGGCTCAAGCCGGATTGATTTTGGTTACGCCCGATACTAGCCCTCGCAATGCCGGGATTGTAGGCGAAGACGACGACTGGGATTTTGGCACGGGAGCCGGATTTTATGTTGATGCGATCGAAGCACCTTGGCGATCGCACTACCAGATGTACAGCTACGTAACTCGCGAGTTACCTACCCTGATCGCGGAGCATTTCCCAGTCAAAGCCGATTGCCAGGGCATCTTTGGGCACTCGATGGGCGGACATGGGGCTTTGATTTGCGCGCTGAAAAATCCCGATCGTTATCAGTCGGTTTCAGCCTTTGCGCCGATCGCTGCGCCAATACACTGCGCTTGGGGACAGAAGACCTTTAGCCGATATCTGGGTGAAGATCAGGCAGCATGGCGATCGTATGATGCGACTGAATTAGTGCTGACCACGCAGCTCGATCGCCCGATTTTGATCGATCAGGGAACTTCTGATTCTTTTCTGGAAGCGCAGCTTAAGCCCCAGTTGTTTGAGCAAGCCTGTCATAAAGTCAATCAGCCTCTAATCTTACGAATGCAGCAAAACTATGACCATAGCTATTACTTTATTTCAACGTTCATGAAAGATCATATTCAGCACCATGCAGATATTTTGTGGGGATAGATCGCGTGCAGATGAGTCTAGACAGGCGTTAGATCGGCAGAATCTAAGAGTTCGCCCGTGTAGCTGTAGGTTTCCAGGCTGACTTTACTGCCCTGAATTGCGATCGTTGAATATGCCCAGGTCGGAGAGACAAACTTCTTAACATTGGCAGACCACGGCACAGTTGGATCTTGCATGTAAAAAGGTGCGCCTGCTGCACCCTGCAAAATTTGCCAAACCGGAGTTTTGAAGCTGGCGTTGGCGGTTCCATCTTTGTGAACCGGGATTTTGGCATCGATTAAAGTGCGACTGTAGTTATGTTCGTGTCCAGAGAAAACTGCCACCACGCCCGCCTCGCTGGCAATTTGCCAGAAGCGATCGCGAATTGCAGTATCTAGCGGTGCGCCGCCGTTCCACAGCGAATCCTGCACATGTCCGCCGTTCGGGAAAGCGGGCTGATGGATGAACACAAACAAATGCTGGATGCCGCGATCGCGAGCGGCTTTGAGGTCAGCCGCAAACCAGCGGAGCTGCCCGTCCATCAGTCGTCCAGAGCGATTGCCGCCATACTGATCCGGATTGCTGGAGTACCAGTAATCAGAGCTGAGCTGGCAGAAGTGGGCATTGCCGTAGTCAAACGAATAGACTGCCTCTTTGTAGGGCGGTAAACCTGCCGCTTCTGGCTCTGGGCTGTTTTCTGGATTGACGAACTCAGAAGCAAACACAACTTCCATCGCCTGACTGCCCGGTTTGTCAATCTGAACTTGTTGGCTGGGATCAGTCGGGTCAGCATAGGCATTCAGCAAAGATTCATGGTTGCCCACGCCGGGATAAATCGGGATGTAATGCCACAGGGGCGCGTAAGCCTGTTTCCACGAATGTAGCTGGGCGCGAAAGTCTGCCTCAGAGGTGGTGTAACCGCTGACTAAATCGCCTGTAAAAATCATGAACGCTGGTTTTCGGGCATGAATTCCTGCCGCCAACAGCTCGGCTGATTTGAGGTTAATCCCTTCAACTGCCGTTTCGCCACCACCCAACGCACCCGTGCGCCCGTCGCAGGTAAAGGCAAAGCTGAAATTATTGCCATTAGTGGGTTCTGTGCTGAAACTATAGGATCTGGAGGTCACCCGATCGCCCGTGACACTGCTAGTCACCTGATAGTTATACAGTTGCCCAGGCTGCAATCCTTCCAGCGCGACAGTATGCAGCTCAGAATTTTCTGAACTAGGCTTTGTTTGGTTCTGGAGTTTAACTTCCCCTTGCGACGGCTGATCCGTTTTCCACCAGAGGGTGGCTCGGTTTTTGGTCGTCATGGCTACGAAGGGACCTTCAACAATGTGCAATCCTTTGCGAAAGCGATCGCCTTCTTTGACAAATCGGAAGGTGCGATCGACCAAGCACCCAGCATTGCGGCTAGGATCAGTCATTTCTAAGCGGTAAAAGATCACGCCTTCGCCTTGCGCTAGATAGCTGGGCGCAAATCTGGTGCTGTAAGCTTGCAGATCGACGATCGCCTGATGATCGGTGACGGGCTGAGTTTCTTTCGCCTGGGTGCTAGAACTATAGATGGGGTAGTCGAGCTGCTGGTC
>JBBSFA010000143.1:0-6891 GCA_038239185.1 Elainellales cyanobacterium
AAGGGGATATTTTTTGGCAGATCAGGTTTTTAACGCCCCTTCCAGGTCTAAAGGGATTCTTGACAACGCCGAAATTCACAAGTCGCGTACAGTAGAACGAAGTAGCGGCTGTCTCCATGCTCAGCGCAGCGGTATGGGGTAGTTTGTTTGGGTGCTCTATCCAGCAGCCAATCAAACTACAGGTTTAGGTAGACGCTTGATGTACTCGCGCAGTATTTGAGCCATGCTAACATCTTTCTGCTTTGCATAAGCCTCAAGCTTGGCATAATCTTCATCAGTTAGGCGGATTTGCAACCGTTTTTCTTTTGTCATTGGCGTACAAGTGACGTACAATATAGTCATGCTAACACGACGCACTACCTTCAGGCTCTATCCCACTGACGCACAAGCGGCAACGCTGCATCAGTGGAGGAGAATGCACCAAGCCCTCTATAATGCCGCTCTGTACAACCGAAAAACCCTGTATCAAAAATTTGGGCACAAGGTTGATTATTTTGAGCAGCAAAACAGCCTGCCTGTATTCAAAGGGGTTTGGGAAGAGTACAAAGCGTTAGGTTCTCATGCTCTGCAAGCCACACTCAAACGAATAGATCTCGCCTTCCAGCGCTTTTTCAAACTCAAATCTGGCTATCCCAAGTTCAAATCAATTCGGCACTATTCCGGCTGGACATACCCCGATGGGCAAAGCTGGAGCGTCGAAACGGATGGTGGCAACGGTCATCTCAACTTGTCGAACTTGGGGCGGATGCAGATGCGCGGCACGGCTAGAACTTGGGGAATTTCCACCACCTGCACCATCGTTTATCGCAATGGCAAATGGTATGCCAGCATCATGGTCAACTGTGAGCCGACTCGCTCAACGGGCGAGGGGGAAGTAGGCATTGATCTAGGGTGCAAGGAAGCGATTACGCTCTCGACGGGAGAGCAAATCTCTAAGCCAGCGTTCATCAAGGTTAGACAACGCAAAGTCAAGGCGGCAAGCAAAAAACTTCGCCGCAAACGTGCGCCTAACCGCAACAAAAAGGTCAAAGCCTCACGTCGATGGAAGAAACAGCGTCAAGTAGTGTCTAAACTGCAACGCAAAGTCACCCGTCAGCGTGAGGATTGGTTGCACAAGACTACCAGCAACATAATCAGCGGTAATAGCCTAGTTGCCGGAGAAAAGCTCAATGTCAAAGGGATGACCGCCAAAGCCAGAAAGGGCAAGCGCAAAGCTCAAAAGGCTGGACTCAACCGTTCTATTTTGGAAGTTGGGTTCAGCACGATTGGCAAGCTGTTGGAGTACAAATTAGTTGAGGCAGGCGGATTCTATGTGGAGTCTCCCACCCTCAAGCTTAAACCTTCTCAGCGTTGTGCTAAATGTTGGGAACTCACGCTAAAGACTTTGGCGGATAGAGTCCATGTTTGCCAACATTGCGGTCACACTGAAGACAGAGATGTCAATGCTGCTCAGGTCAACCTGATCTGGGCAAAGGGGTTAGGAACTAGCCTCTCAGACGCAGAGCCGCCAAGCTCTACCCCATGCGGAAGTATGCGGCAACTTGGGGTAAAGAAGCGTCAGAAACCTCTAGCCGCTTCGCTGAGCTAGAGGTAGTTCATTTCCTCATAGCTTCGATCGCCACGATTCAATTTATAGGATTCTCGCTGAGAGGATGGAAATCTAATGGGTGAAACGACAAAGCCCCTGAAAACGTTGGCAGTCGATATTGGCGGCAGCGGGATCAAAGTAATGGTGCTAGACGAACAGGGTGATCCAATTTCAGAACGCGATCGCAGTGATACTCCTCAACCTGCAATTCCGATCGCGGTGATTACAACGATCGCAGCACTGGCACAAGACAAAGAGTTCGATCGGATTTCGGCAGGCTTTCCGGGAGTTGTCCGGTTTGGCATTACCGAAACGGCAGTAAATCTGCATCCAGACTGGATTGGGTTTGATCTAGGCAGTACACTCTCGCGGCTGCTAGGAAAGCCCACGCGGGTGATCAACGATGCCGATATGCAGGGCTTAGGCGCTGCAACAGGACGGGGCGTTGAGCTAGTAATAACGCTGGGAACCGGAGTTGGATCGAGTCTGTTTCTGAATGGGAAACTAGTGCCTAACCTGGAATTGGGACATCATCCGTTTCGCAAAGGTGAAACCTACGAGGAGCAGCTAGGGCGAGCGGCATTGGATGCAGCGGGCAAGAAGCGGTGGAACGAGCGATTGGAAAAGGCGATCGCCAATCTCAGCAGCCTGTTCAATTACGACATGCTTTACATCGGTGGCGGCAATACTAAAAAGGTTGAGATTATGCTGCCTCAAAACGTCAAGCTAGTGCCAAATGTCTCTGGGCTTTTGGGCGGGATTGCGCTCTGGCGAGATTAAAACTTTCCGGTCAGGGTGTAGCTGATCTGGCTGCCACGATCGAGGATGGAATGAGGCTCCAGCCCCTCAAAAAAGCACAAAACCGCGTCTTGCAGATTTTGCAAGACGCGGTTTTGTATAACTCACTGAATTGGATTAACCGATCGCAAAAGCAGCACTTGTCAAACTGCTGGACGGGATCTTCGTGAGAGTCGCGAGGACTTCGTTCCCCAGCTTGATAGCGGTGTTGCTGCCGTCTTGCACGACAGTAAGCTGTCCAAAGGACAAGCCGCCCGCCAGAGCAAGGCGATCGCCGCCCCCAAAGTCGGTGATGGTGTTGGTTCCACCTTGGGTCAGCACAAAGGTGTCATCGCCTGCACCACCGCTGAGGACGTTTTTGCCTGCGCCGCCATTTAGGACATCGTTGCCGTCGAGTCCGAGGAGGCGATCGTTGCCGTCTGTGCCGATGAGAGTGTCATTGCAGGCAGTGCCGCGCTGGGTCAA
The DNA here is from genome assembly GCA_038239185.1 of Elainellales cyanobacterium. Lineage (GTDB taxonomy): Bacteria > Cyanobacteriota > Cyanobacteriia > Elainellales > Elainellaceae > FACHB-886. The sequence goes on from JBBSFA010000143.1 coordinate 2,852, forward strand.
GGTGGGGTTGACTTCAAATTGGCTGACGATCGTAGGCGTAAGTCCGGTGATGGCTTTGGGATTTGCCTTTAGCTCTTGCTCGGTGTAGTAGGGGATGCCGTAAGTGGTAACGGTCAACTTTTGAGTGGCTTGATCCACATCAAACTCTGTCCAACTGTAGGCATTGAGCGCGACGTAATCACCTTGGAGCAAGGTGGCATCAATTTTGCCGTTGGCGATCGGCAGGTTGTCGTTTAGACCCACGGGATCGTAGCCCAATGGACTTAGCCCATTGTTGACCACCTGTTTGATGAAAGCATCTTTGCCCGCTGTCGGCAGCGCATTGTAAAACGCGAGCTGAGCCGGGGTGAGTAATCCAGCGGCGGATACCAATTCTGCCACAGTGGGACCAAACGGCGCATCAAACCCAACCGACCCGGTGGTGATTTCAAAGGCGCTGGTGGCAATCTGCGCCTGACCGGGAGCCTGCTGGTAGGTGAGGTTATTGACAACCGTGCCGTGGATGTCGGCAGAGATAAACACGACGTTGCTGATGCCGTTGTCGTTGACGAACTTGAGGATTTCCGTCCGCTCTGCTGCATAGCCTTCGTAGCGATCGCTAGCTGCCAGCACCCCCAGATTTTGAATCGGCTCTGGCACGACCACGTATTTCCAGGTGATGCCTTTCTGCTCAGCATCCAGCAAATCCTGTTTCAAATCCTCGACCTGCTGCCGCCCTAGGAGCGTGCGGCTCGGATCAAATGACTTCGCTAGGAATGTGCCGACCTGAACCGGATCGGCGGGATTAGTCACACCGGGGAGTTCAGCATCTCGGAAGGAGCGGGCATCCAGGACGTAGGTTGCCGCATCGCTGCCGTAGGTGTTGTAGCGGTAGAGCCGACGTTCGCCAGCGGTACGGGCATCCCCGGTTTCGCCGTAAAACCGATCTTGGATGGGGTTGTACTCCTGGAACGCTTGCAGCCCGTTGTTATAGAGATCGGTATCGTTGATCCGCTTGGTGGTAGAGGCATCCTGAAAGCGCGGGTCTGTTGCCGCAGGTTCACCGCCTGCAAAATCATTGGTGACTTCGTGATCGTCGATTACCGACAAAACCGACGTAGAGGCTCTCAGATCGCTCCAGGTATTTTGTCCGTAGCGGTTGCTGTAAACTTCGTTGTGCTTGAGTCGGTATTCGTCCAGCGTTTCTGCCTGCGGCTTTTGCAGTGCCGGAGAAGGATAGTCGGCGTAGATCGTGTCGCCTAGCTCAATGAGGAACTTGAGATTGCGATCGTCTGCATTGGCAATTGCCGGATAGGGAGCCAGTTCACCGCGCCAGTCGCCCGTTGCGCCAAACCGCAATCCGGAGTGGATGCCAACAGCAGATGCCGTGCTGAGTTTCCCGGTTGCAGTTGCGCCTGCGGCATCGGTGACGCGATAGTAATAGTCGGTTGCTGGAGCGAGTCCAGTCACGTCTATCTTTACGGGCTGGAGTGGGTCAGTGATCGTCGCCGTTTGGGTTCCCAGGATCGTGCTGAAATCAGCGCTAGTCGAGTACTCAAACTTGACCTCGCCTGTGAAGTTGCTGCGCGTCCACAGCACAGTGGAATCTTGGGTTGTGTCACCGCTAGCGACTCCGTTGGGCAATCCGCTGGGGCTGGCAGACTGGTAGTCGCTCAGGGCTGCTGGCTCGGTTTTAAAGGAGTAGATGTAGCTGGGCAGCAAGCTGTAGCCTGCCGGAGCGGGGGAATCGATCGGCACTTGCAAGCTGTCTGTACCGTTGGTATAGACATCAAATTGAACGTTGCCGCTGTCTTGGGTCACGCTGAAATCGTTGTCGGTGGCGATCAGCAGCGGATAAGAGCCATCTGCGAGCTGAGAGCCGATCGCCACGCCTTCAATTTTTTCGGGAATCGGTTGTCCTGCCTGGGTCAGGGCTGCGGCAATGTCTAGGAACAGCGATTTGCTCACGGGCGTTACACCCGCAGGGAGAGCGTTGTTGGTCAGGGTAAGACCGCTGACATCCGTGGCATCTGTCAGGTCGATTTTGTAAATTCGTTTGCTGCCGACGGGTGTGGCTCCCTGCGGATCGCCCGTCCCCACGCCGCGATTGTCGCGCTCGATGATCAGCAGTTCGCGATCGCTGATGGCAGTTAGGGAGCTAATTCCAATGTTGCGTCCCTGGGAAGTGCTGCCAAAATCGTCTTTGGTGCCGGGAATGCGATCGTTAATGTCGGTCAGGCTTTCCAACTGGTAGAGGTACTGAGCATCACTCTGTCCAGTGGCTACGTCAAAGCGGACGATTCTGACATTGCGGCTGCTGCGTCCGTTGGGCGATCCCTCGTTTTGCAGCGGATCTTGAAACACCGCAAACAGCTTTTTGCCATCCGGGCTGATGGCTAAGCCTTCGTAGCCCCGGTTCTCTTGCCGCCCGCTGGTTGGGCTGCTATCCGCCGCGAAGTTAGGCGTGCTGCCGTTTTTAGGAAGCACGTTGGTGAGTTCAGTGAAGGCGCGAATTAAGGTTCCGAGCGGGCTGAACTCATAGACAGAGGGACCATATTCGTCGGAGACAAAGAAATTGCCGTTGGCTCCTACCACAAAGCCTTCAGGATCTTGGCTCAGACCCAAGACACTGCTGTCGCCGTTGAGCAACTGGGGGTTCAAGCCGTTGAAGGGAGTTTCGACGCTGTAGGTTTTGCCGTTGAAGGTCGCGCCAGCAGGAACCGTGAAGGGGACGGTTCCAATTAGCTTGTAGTTCTTGATTGCTCCGGTTTCAGAATCGATCTCGATCGCAAACTTTTCAACGCGAGTTTGATAGGGAATCACGCCGCCGCCTGGACCGCGATCGACCAGCGCATAGTAAATGTTTTCGCGGGCATCGTAGAAGAAGTCAGAGCCAAATCCACCCAGGCGGTTTTGGTTGGCTCCTTGGCTAGGAAACAGATCGGTGGCATTTCCAGGAACAAGAGTTACTGACGCGAGGCTAGGAGACGCGGCTGTCGTAGTCATAGGTTACGTTGATTTGAGTGATAAGGCGATGAACGCTGCTAACAGCCTCTTGCTGTCTTTGCGGAGAGCTGTCTTTGCGGGAACATTTTGGCGAGGGATATTAAGGGATCTTTCGATCGCTGCGCCAAAACAGCGTCACCGATCAGCCGATCTGCGACGAATGCACACTGATTCACTTGAGATGACTGAAATCAATGCACCTGAATCCCTAATCCCTGATCTCGCCTCAGCACAGTAACATCTGTACTGCCATAGCGGTAAGTTTGCTGGAATACATCGACTATTAAGACTGTGTGAAGTAGGGGGAAAGGCGATCGGGTTAAGGGCGCGATCGCACTCTGTCTTTGCCAGAATAGGTGAGATAAGCCACGAAACCAGCGATTAGAAGCGCTAGGATAAAGCTGATCTGCCCTGTCCCAAAGCCCACTCCGCCCAGATCCCGCGATCGCCCTATCCAATCTGCAAATGAAGCGCCTAAGGGTCTAGTCAGGATATAGGCGAGCCAAAAAGCGCCGACCTCGTTGAGTCCTGAGCGCCAGTATACGATCGCTGGTAGCGCAAACAGCACGGCAAACAGAACTCCCGACGTGAAGTAACCCAAACCCAGAGTTGATGCTGTCATGTCACCTGCGGCTGTACCCAGCGCGAACGTAACCATGACTGTTGCCCAGTAAAATACCTCGCGCCGAAACGTATGGATCTGATTAATAGATAAAGTTTTCTCACTCCTATACCAAACTGCAAAAATAACGCCAAGCGCCACAGAAAATCCGATCGTGGATACGAGATATGAAATACCCAATCCGACATGAATGGCATCAGCAACCATCGTGCCAAATATAGCCACCATAATGATCGCTAACCAGTAGACCCAGGGAATATATTTATAGACTGCAAACTGGATTAATAACGCAACGACTAACCCAATTCCCCCAAGCGCTACCGCAAAAATCGGGTTCATTTGATGGGCTAGGTAATCTGAAGTCGTTTCGCCCATTCCCGTCGTTAGCAACTTGATAATCCAGAATAAAACTGTAATTTCTGGTAGCTTTTTG
>JBBSFA010000144.1:0-6881 GCA_038239185.1 Elainellales cyanobacterium
CAAATGTTGCGATTTTGTAATATAACTGTTATATTTGTTTACATAAGGTTGACAAGCAAGATTTTGAGGGGCTAAGACCATGACAATGTTTATTCTGATTGCATTATTTGTTGTAGGTTGGGCCGCCGCCGCTGCGATCGGCACACAGGCTTACTTCTTGGGTGAGCAGACCAAACCCATCCACGAGCGCAACTGGAATTCAGAGTCCTTTGAGCAGCTAGCTGAATCTTTGACCGGAACCGAAACCGACTACAGCGATCGCGTCCCCGGCTATCAGGTGTAGCCAGCCGCTGTACAGCTATCTTTTCAACGCTTTCAAAAGCCTATTCGCTGGTAGAGTCATCTACCAGCGCTTTTTCTTTCTGTTGAAACATCTAATAAACCTGAAGAATTCAGGCAGATGTTTATCTGCACGGTAGACTAGTCCTCTCTAGTTTTAGAATCTGGATCGAGCAGGAACTATGTCGGAATTTCAAGATTTTTTAAGACGGCGCTTTGCTTATGTAGCGATCGGGGAATTTAAGTCAGGCAAATTTGAAGAAGCGAAGCGGCTCTACGAAGAAGCCATCGCTTCCTATGGGGAAGGTTTTAAAGGAACGTACTTGCTTCAAGAACCCGGAACCGATCGCGGCATTTCGGTAATTTTTTGGGAGAGCGCCGCAGACATGGAGGCAAACCGCACAGAAGCCCACGAAACCATTTTGCATAAAATGACTCCGCTGTTTGCCAAAGCCCCTGAAACAGCGTTCTATGAGATTGTTTGCGATATTCAGCCTAGCTCTGCTGATTAGAGGGCTATACCGAAAATCAAAACATAGACCAGCAGACCCGAAATAATTCCATAAGCGCAAGCCACCAGCGACTTAAACGGAATTCGCCCGGTGACCAACATGAAGATACTAAAGGTAATCGATATTGCCACTTCTCCCAATGGCATCCCTCGATCGGAAGAAATAACCGCATACCTAGTCAGCACCAACAGAAAAATTATCCAAATTCCAGACAGGATATAAAAAATAATGTCTACGATCTCGTGCGTTGTGCCTAACGAGAGACGCGACTTGCTAGAAAAAGAAATATACCCTGCAATTAATAAAGGAAGAATCGCAGCAGCAAGACTCTTGACTCCGGACTCTGAGCTGACTGCAAAAGCCTGAATAATTAAATTAAGCAGCAGACCCGCTAAAATCACGCGTGCCGCCATAATGATCAGGCGATTCAGCGTTTGCCTCAGCGATTGGGCATGAGCCTGGATGTACTCTGGTTTGTAGCTAGGATTTGTGTTCGTGAGATTGATATCAGGGAGATCGGCATCGGTGGAGTCCCTATCCCTTGGATCGGGAGTTGGCTCTGGAGTCGGATCGGTAGTTTGAGGCATTACTGACACCATGAGTAAGTAGACGGCGCTAATCATAAGTTGATAGCATTGTTCTCAGGTTTTTTCAGCTATCTAAAGTTAGAAAGCATTTAAAACTGGAAAGCATTTAAAGCTGGAAAGCGATCGCATCTAAACCAGATGCGATCGCTTTTGTGTAAAAAATATTGTTGGGCTGCTCAAGTTCCAATGAGCAGATGCCTCGTGAGCTAGTTGACCTCGACCGCTTTCACTTCTACGGGTGAAGTATCGACCGCTGTAGGAGTAGCGCTAGCGGCTGTTGCAGAAGCCTTCTTTTCTCTGCTGGCTTTGACGCGATCGAGCAGGATTTGCGAAACTTCGGAGACGACCAATGTCATCACGGCAACGTCGTCAATCTGACCAATGAAAGGGATGAAATCAGGAGCGAGATCAAACGGGCTAACCACATAGGCTACTGCTCCCAAAATGATCCACCAGCGGTATTTAGGATTGCGAATCGTCTGCCGAAACCAGTCGTAAAATTTCATGGGTTTGTCCTTTATTGCTACACCGCCTTTAATGTTTTAATTCTCGCAACTTTGCCTGATTTATCAAATAGCTCCAGAGGTAGGATAGCCGACCTGTTTTAGGGTAGAGAACCGATTTGGCGCGATCGGGAAAATACTGGAAAGCAAAAGGCAAAGCAGCCAAAAGCAGCCGAAGGGGCGCAAAGTTATTTTCCGATGAACTTGGTATAAATTCGATCGAACTCTTTGGAGGTTCCTGATAAGCTAAGGGAGGATTAGATATAGAGGGTGTTGGACGCTTGAGGGCTGTGTTTAGGCTTTAGGTATTGTTGACTACCCGCGATCGCTCCCGTTGGATCTACCCCATCGATTTTCCTGATCAGGTTGCTTAGCATCAGAATTTTTTGACTTAAGTCTTACCCTCCTTACAATCTCGAAATCGCCAGAGTACTGAAATGATCCAAAAAGTGGCACTAGGGAGTTTCTGCTCAGGCATCGCATTGGCGATCGCGCTCTGGTCAAACAACAAAGCGGTGCAGGTCGTCGCGGTTGCGACAGGCTCCTGTTTGGCTAGCTTTAGCGCTACATCCCTCGCGATCGAACAGCATCGAATCCGCAAAAGTCGAACCGCCCACGCCGATCTATATGTTGAGCTGTTGCGGCAGATGAATCACCAAACGCCGCCGCCTAGACCTCAGCGCCCCAAAGCCTGTCAAGGCTGCGCTTTTTACCACGGCATTTCCTATAGTGGAGAACAGCTAATTTGTGGTATGCATCCCTATGGGGTGGAGGATGATTATTGTCTGGATTGGGAAGGGCAAGAAGCCTCGAAGCCTTAGATTCACAGAGGCTTTATTTCTTAGGATTCCAGGGGAGATGATCCCACCAGGGCATGCTCCGTATCGTGAATTTGCAGAGCAGCGGATACTCGTAGGCTCTGCCACCACCGCTTGGGTCGAGCAAGTTCATTCGCAGCATCAAACGTAGGGAAAATTCTAACGTGCCCTTTTTGTCAAAGAATTTGATGCGTTTTAACTTAAGGTCTTTTGGGGCTTTTTTTTCCTTCAGATCCGTGGTTTTTTTCTTCAAATCTGCTAAGTCAACGATCGGCTCTTTCGCCTCTAAAACATTTGTCTCGACGTTGCGCTTGACGGTGTCTTCTGGCGCAAGCTGAGCAGTGAAGGTGTTGCCAGGACCAATTGGGTTGGGAGCTTGGATGAGCAAGGGCTGCTGAGCGCTATTGATTGATTTATCTGCGATATTGAGGTGAATCACACGGCGAGAAGCAGTGGCATAGTTGGTAATGGTGCTTTTATCCCATTCCACATAGATCTGGATATCTTTAGATTTGTTTCTGATGATGGTTAAAAGGGAAGTGGGTTGCTTGCCATTGTCAACTTTGTCACCAATTTCACTAAATGAGAAGCGATCCTCTGGTTTGAATCCGAAGTTGACATCCACAATGTCCTCTAGCGGAGTTTCCTCCAAGGTCATTGCCTTGAGCTGACTGATTAGCTCGCCTTTTTGAAACTCAACTTTAGTTTGGTCGTCAAGCGTAGCGATCGCCCTCTGCAACACGTAAGTGATACAAATCAAAAAGATGACCAGAATAATCAGATCGGTATCATTCATCGCTTGTTCCCATTCACACAGCCCGGTTGCTTGCCCTTTGAAATTTTAGAACCTCAAGCCAAAATTGCATCAAGCGATCGCTGAATTGCGCTCAGGCTTTGACTAGATCAAATTCCTTCAGCGCGGGCAAAAAGTTGTGGTTCTCGTGGTTAGACCGACTGAGCTTGATTAAGGCAAAGCGCTGGACGGGCGTGAGGCTTGCCCACTGCGCTAGAGTCAGCGTTGCGCCGATCACTTCGGCTTGTCGCTGGACACTTTCCGGCAGTTCAGCCGCGTTCAGCCACTCCGGGCGGTCGTCAATCGGCAGATCGGCAGGCACTTCACCTAGATGCGTCTGAACCAGATCTCGCAGGTGCGATCGATAGGCTTGGGCTTCGGGTTCGCTGCTGCAAGGCTCATCCAAGAGTTGCTGTCGTTCAGTTGGAGTCAGCTTACTCCAGTGGTTTAGCTTCAGCTTGACCCCGCAGGTATCGAGCTTGTAGCGCACCTGCATGGGGATGCAGCGGAGAGAGTTGGCAAAGTCTGCTTCAAAGTCAAAGAGTTGGGTCATAGTGCTAAATTTCTGATAGATTTTTGATTTTACTGCGATCTAAAATACCGTGCCGTCGCTGATGATCTGGATTGGCGGAGTGCCGCCCGATCGCCGTTCAGCCGCAATTTTTCGTCCTGCCGCCCAGGTGCCGCCTTCTAGAACTTTGGCAAGCGGTAATTCGGTTTCCGTTAGGTCTAGCGTGTGGCGGATTTTGGCGGCAATGCGATCGAGCAACACAACGGTCAAGGCGCGCCATTCCACGATCACTGGAGAGCTGGGCAGATGCGACTGGCTTAAAACGACTTCGTGCTTGGGTCGCAACAGTCCCAAATCCAGGCAAAGCCCGCCGTTGCGATATTCCGACAGTCCGGTTAGCTCGTTTAAGTTGGTGATTTGTAGACCTAAGTCTTGCAGCGGTTCCAGCAGCGAATAGGTGAGCCACTGAGAAAGCTTGTGAAACGGGACTAACTGCGTCCCCAGCCCTGTATCGGGTAAAGCCGGATGCAACCAAACGTCGCCTAAGTTGACTCCAGCGATCGCCACTCGTCCCGCCCAAATGTCGCTGAAGCCCCACAAAACTGCCTCAAACACCTGATGCGCTTTGAGCTGCCGATCGATCGCCTGCTGGCAAAGATAATCCACCAGATTCCCCAGACGGGCAGGTTCACCAAACAGATCGGGTCGCTGCTGAATGGCAGTGCCTAAGCGATGGATTAGCGCTAGCCGCCCCTCTACACCCACTAGCGGATTGCGATCGCTGATCTGAAAGCTTTGATTGAAAGTCGGTTCGGTCAAACCTTGCAGTCCGACTGCATCGGCTTGCAGCGGCAAAACCGGATCGCTAGAAAAGCCGCCCTGCAAAAACAGGTGAAAGCTCGCGATCGCCAAGCCTTCCGATCGCGTAAACTCCTGACCCGTCTCGGCTTCTGTATAATTCCAAGCCGATCCCGCCCCAGCATCCAGCAAAACGCTGGGGATCACTAAGTCAAATTTGGCGCGTGCCTGCTCCAAGGGATCGATCTTAGCTAGCTTTTCAGTCAGCCCAGCGATGTGGCTCGGCGCGAAGTGCCGCCAACGGCTGTGGAAGGGAACTTGCAGATCGGGATAAGCCGATCGCATTACCTCCAAAACGTAAGCCGCAGTGCGATCGAGCTGATCGAGATCAAGCTGAAAATGCTCAAGCTGATTCTGTTCGGCTAGCGCAAATAGCGCGTTGCAGCGATCGCGGATTGCCTGAGTCGATCGGAGATATTCGATAGTTTGCTTTTCAGTGCTCATGGCTTCTACTTTGTTCCATAGAGCCGATCGCCCGCATCCCCCAGTCCTGGAATAATGTAGCCGTGGTCATCTAGCCCTTCGTCGATCGCGGCGGTGAAGATCGGCACATCGGGGTGCTGTTCGTGGAAGTGCTGGATGCCTTCGGGGGCAGCGAGGAGACAGACAAACCGAATCGAAGCGGGGCTGGCTTCTTTGAGGCGATCGACAGCGGCTACGGCAGAGTTGCCTGTGGCCAGCATTGGATCAACGACCAACATATCGCGCTGCTCAATGTCAGGCGGCAGCTTTAGATAATATTCCACTGCCATCAGCGTAGTCGGTTCGCGGTACAGCCCAATATGTCCCACTTTGGCAGTCGGAATTAGCTCGATCATACCGTCTAGCAAGCCTTGCCCTGCCCGCAGAATCGAGACGAGCACCATTTTTTTGTCGGCTGCCAGCATCGGCGCAGACATTTCCGTCATCGGCGTTGTGATTGTCTCGTACTTGATCGGCAAATCTCGCGTGACTTCATATGCCAGCAACATCGAGATTTCCTTCATCAGGCGGCGAAAATCTTGCGTATGGGTTTCTACCTTTCGCATGATTGTCAGCTTATGCTGCACTAGCGGATGTTGAATAAGATGAACTTCAGGGGTCATGGCTCAGGCGACGAGAGGGTAAAGGGCTTATGCTGAGGCGTATGGAATCTGCTTTTTAGCACATCGCGTTATTAAAATAAAACATCATTGCTTACGAGGGCACAACTGCTGATATGACCGACAATTCGACTCAACCGAATTCACAGGCAGTACCAGATTCACAGGCAGCACCAGATTTACAGGCAGCACCGAATTCAAAGCCTGCCAAATCTAAGCATATTATCCTCACTTCTCACCAGACTCGATCGAATGGTAAAGCCATCCCGATTCGATGGGGCGCTGCCAATCCGATCGATCGCGGTCCCATTATCGGCTCACTCAGCAGTTTGCAGCATCGCAACGTGATTGGCACTCACGCCGGATCTTATGGGGTTTATCGGGCGCTTGCGGTTGCCAGTGGAGTGCTCGACCCGGCACATAAAGCCGACCTGACGGACACCGCTCCGCCTGTGCAAATTGGTCCTCATCCGAGCTGGAGCGATCCCGATCAGATTGTCTCGCTTGATCCGTTTGGGGCGATCGCAGGCGCAGTCTTCACCAACTACGATCCGCAGGAATACGACATTCTGCCGACGATCGCCATCACCAAAGCCCACATCAATATTCCTGAACTTAAAGACAAAATTGCCCAAGGTCGCTTGACGATCGACGGTCAGCTCCTCAAAGCAGACGGTAGTTTGCGGGTGACGAAGGCGGCGATCGATCCGGTTTGGTATCTGCCTGGTATCGCCAAGCGATTGCAGATTGAAGAGTCGGATTTGCGTCGGGTCTTGTTTCAGCAAACGGGTGGTATGTTCCCGGAGCTAGTAACGCGACCGGATCTACATGTGTTTTTGCCGCCGATCGGGGGGGCAACGGTCTATATCATTGGCGATGTGGAGGCGATCGCTGATCCAAGCAAGCCGCTGGCGGTGCGCGTGCATGATGAATGCAAC
>JBBSFA010000145.1:0-6864 GCA_038239185.1 Elainellales cyanobacterium
AGTGAGCTGCAACAGTCTGGATTGCAAACGCAGGTGGCTCAAGTTGAAGCACAGTCTAACAAAACCGACTTTCAGTTTCGAGTCGAGCAAGAGTTGATGTCGCAGTTGCGCCCCTTGGTTGATCAAGGCGCGATCTCACGCACCGACTATTTGCGACGGGCGATCGATGTCAACGATTTGCAAAATCAGTTAAATCAAAGCCAGCTACAAAGACAGCAGCTTCAGGTGACGCGGATGCAAACCGCTGTCGAAGGCGACCAGGTAATCAATAACATTTACCAGGGTCTTCAGCAGCAGCTTGCAGAAATGGATGCCAAGTTTGATGACACGATTCAAGCCAACCAGCGTCAGCTTGTCTCTGTGAACTCGCAGTTGAAACAGGCGCAGACCAGCTTGAAGACTCAAGATCTGCGATCGCCTGCGGATGGTCTGGTTTTTGGTTTAGAAGCCAAGCTGCCCGGTGTTGTGGTGCAGCCCGGCCAGCCAGTGCTCCAAGTTGTTCCCAACGAGTCGCTAGTGGCAAGAGTGCAAGTTGCCAATGCTGACATCGGTAATATTCGTGTTGGAATGCCTGTTGATGTTCGTGTTGATGCCTATCCCTTTACTGAATTTGGCGCAGTGAAAGGAGTTATTTCCAAAATTGGCAGTGAAGCTGTCACGCCGAGTCCGCAAAGTGTCGGACAAACCTTTTTCCCGATCGAAATTCGCCTTGAGCAGCAAATGCTCTCTCACGGAAATAAACGAGGTGCGTTAGTTCCAGGCATGACCATTGGGGCAAACATTAAAGTGCGTCAGCGTGCCCCAATTAGCTATGTTTCGGAAGAATTGGTCAAGGCGATCGATGGGATGAAAGCGGTGAAGTGAACGCAGTGAAGTGATTGCAGCCAAAGCAAATCGCTCTATCCAAACCTAAGGGTCTTAGCATGAATACATTTTTCTCTTTTTCACCTTCCTTGAAAAGGCAATTTTCTGATGACGATCAGTTCAAAACTTTTCTGAGCTATCTGCAACCGCTGTCTCTTCGCAAAGGGCAATTTCTGTTTCATAAAGGCGATGAACCCAATGGTATTTATTTGATTGCCGCTGGACAGCTCGATTCTGTGGTGGAACTGCCCGACAATCAACTCAAACACACTCAAACTTTCAAGGCCGGAGAAATGGTGGGCGAAGGCGAATGCTACTGCAATCTGCCGCGCTTAGTTTCCCTAATTGCCACTCGCCCCAGCGTTCTCTATCATCTTTCCAGCCACACCTGGGATCGCATGGAGCTAGAAGCCCCTGGCGTTGCGATCGCCTTCCATCGTTACGCTTTCAGTTCGCTTTCCCGCCAGCTAGGATACGTCAAAGAGACTCTGTAGAAAACGGATTAAATCCCATGAAGCTACTAGCTTTCGGCACAATCACGTTGACAGAAACGCGATCGCCTCAAACAGATTATCTGGCTACACAGAGTCCGCAAGGGCAGATCAAACAGATCTTACGTGAAAGCATTCACGAAGCGTTGAGAACAGCACAAGGATTAGAGCCAGATGCCTGTTTGATAGAGATTAGAGAACAGCTCTGTGCCATTCAAACCTATGCGAAGCTAGCGGGGAAAACCTTTATCTTTGTGGAGGAAGCCATTACCTGCGATCGCTATGAGCTGGGAGGACGATGGGAGGATGCCGCGACGCTATTTCGCGGTCCTAGCGAAAATGCTTCAGTGGCAATCTGTGTAACTCAAAACGGATCATTGCTGTACCGAAATGGCTGCGCTTGGAGCGTTTATAAAGATGCAGGAGATATTGATCCTGCTGCTTAAACCTTGAAAAATGAGTGTGGGCACACTATTTACCCCCACTCATTTTTGTTTAAATTTCTCTAAACTTAGAGCGCCAGATTATCTGCGTAGACCAACCGGGTTGCCGATCGCTGTTCAAACAGTAAATACTCCTCCATCACACTCCAGAAAAATGCCCGCAGCGTCTTGCGTTGTGCCTCTGGGGGAATGGCATAGTCAAACGAAGTATCGCAAGGCTTGAGCTTTGCCAGATGGTTTTCGCAGCCGCAGCCATGCTCAATGAAAAAGCCGTGAGCGCTGGATACGCTATCAATTAAGCGTCGCAGCATGGAGACGTAGCCGCCATGCAAGATCGCATCAAACTGCCGTGCTATGCCTAGATCCTGTTCGCTAAACCGGAACGATCGCACCTCAAACAGATCCGATCGCTGGAGCGGATGCAAGAAAGTCCAGTAGAACGTTGAGGGGACATCATAGCCCAGTTCATCAAACAAATCGCTGACAATTTCAACCAACGCGATGCGCTCTTCTGCCTGCTCTTCTGCCTGTTGGATTTGCGATCGAATCTGCTGTAAATCTGGGTAGTTTTCTGGCAAAAAGGCTTCACCGTAGTGCGAAACGGCTTCCCAAGCTAGTAGACCGTTCCCTTCACGGTAAGCTTCTTTGAGATGGCTGGTTTCAGAACGCTCTAGGAACAGAATGTTTCCCTGCCGATTTTTTGCCAAAAATACTTGAGCCATTGCGGTATAAACATGCGGCTCTGTCATCCAATCGCCTTCTGCAATGCGCTGCCAGCTATCTGGCAAATATTCAAGCGGGACGGCAGGTTCACCGTTGATTTCAATCAGGATTGAGTCAAAAATCGGAGCTAATTGCATAAAACTTACTCCCGACTGTAGATGATGTATATGACCAGTAGAGTATGATACCTGACTTTTGAATTAACTGCAAAAAGTTTTTTGAAAGGTTTGTATACAAACCTTTCAAAAAACTTTGATTTTGTGCAGCTACAAATGACTATAAATTAATGAACCTTTACAGGCACATCTAATTCAAATGGCTCAAATCGATTGGATTTGGATTGTCCGGTCAGCACCATCTGATAGTCGCCTGCGCTGGGAAAGGTAATAGAAGCGCTAAGCGGATGCTCATGTTCGCCAATAGTTGGACTCTCAGACAGCTCAGGATTGGCGATCGGCTGCTTCTGCGAGTCGTAAACCGTCAGATTGCAGGTGCAGTCGCCCAGCCGAATCGTCTGCTCATTGGCATCTACAAGATGAATCCAGGTGGGAGTCGGCTTGCCAGCCTGGGGCGAATCATTTGGCTCTATGTGAACCATTGCAGTGACCGCTCCGGCAGTGTAATCTTGGTGGGCGATCGCCGCTGGAGAATTGAGGAACAAACAGACTACCGCGAATAAACCTGCGGCAAATCCTAGAATAAACCGACTCATGAAAACTTACTCCGTTCAATACAGGAATGAATAAATCGTTGAAGCGAGCTATAGGCTTTATCCATAGCTCGCTTCGATCGGGGACTACAGCTTAAACAAACTGCACAAAGTTCTGGTTGAAGTTGAGCCGATTTTCCCCGGTTGGGAATCCGGCTCTGCCGTCACCATCTGAATCCACGTTGGAATGGATATTCATATACAGATCGCCTGCTAAGAAAACAGCCTAAAAAGCAAGACTGACTCGCGCAAAACTAGCTTGATAGGCAAGTTTTGTGCTGAAAGTAGTTTTGCAATGACAAAGCTAGATAAACAATCAGGTGAACCATAGTCAGCGCTGTTATTCCTTAAGGAAAAACTCAATGCTGATAGTTCGTGGAGAAGCTCTGAGACCGAAAGATTGTGAGAAAAATGGTAAATGCAGAGTAACAAGTTAAATCGCGAGTGATTTCGGTTCCAGAGGACCCAAATCTAGAAAATCTGATTCTAGAAAACGATAAAACTCGGATCAAACTTATCTCCAGTAAAAGCGATCGATCCTTTGAGTCAGACAAGCCTAATCGCTTTGCTCAGAAGTATAGCAGATTTATTTGAGTGTCAGCAACTCTGTGGAGTACCCTTCAGCTTAATTAGAACGCACTAGAGAATAGAGTTCTAATTATTTCGATCGAGGAATTTTGTACACAGAAAGGTTTTCATCGGATCGGGTTTTTTGTATGATTAAGTCTTCATATCAATAGGCTTAATTCCCATCTAAAATCTGTTCTTACTCAAGGTGCCATACCGCCGTGCTAACCTCCACTCGATCGCCTCGCCAGATTCGCCTGTTTCGCCAGATTCGCCTGTTGCTAAGACGTATCTTTCCGGCATTCCTCTGCGCCCTGCTGCTGATCATCAACTCAAGCTGTGGCGGCAACTCTAGCTCATCAGGCAGTTCGCCAACTGCGGGCGGAGCACTGCAAAAGTTAGGCAGTGGCGAAGGCAGCGTCTCAATCTTGGCTTGGCCTGGCTACATCGAACGGGGAGAAACAGACAAGAATTATGATTGGGTCACCGGGTTTGAAAAAGAGACGAGCTGTAAAGTCACCGTCAAAACGGCGGCGACCTCTGACGAAATGGTAACGCTGATGAACCAGGGTGGCTTTGACCTGGTTACAGCCAGCGGCGATGCGACCCAACGGCTGATCGCAGGTGGCAAAGTCCAGGAAGTCAACACTGCCCTGATTCCTAGCTGGGGCACGATCGATCCACGCCTGCAAAACGCGCCTTGGCACACTGTGGAGGGCAAACACTATGGAGTGCCCTATCAGTGGGGGTCAAACGTTTTGATGTACAACACCAAAACGTTTCCCAAACCGCCGACTAGCTGGCAGGTGGTCTTTGAACCGCAAACCTTACCCGATGGCAAATCGAACAAGGGGCGCGTTCAGGCTTACGACGGGGCGATTTACATCGCAGATGCTGCCCTTTATCTGAAAGCACACAAGCCAGAGCTGGGAATCAAAGACCCCTACGAGCTGACCAAACCACAGTTTGAAGCGGCGATCGCTCTCCTGAAACAGCAGCGTCAGCTCGTCAGCCGCTACTGGCATGATGCCAATTTCCAGGTCGATGATTTTACCAACGAGGGTGTGGTGGCTTCTAGCTCTTGGCCATTTCAGGTCAATCTGCTCAAGAGCAAAAAAGCACCTGTAGATAGCGTCATTCCAGCAGAGGGGGCAACAGGCTGGGCAGATACAACGATGCTGCACTCCCAAGCGGCTCACCCCAACTGCGCTTATAAATGGCTGGAGCATTCCCTGTCGCCCAAGCTCCAAGGTGATGTTGCCTCCTGGTTTGGTTCAGTGCCAACCGTGCCTAAAGCCTGTGAGGGCAATGCTTTGCTCGGTGTGGACGGTTGTAAAACTAACGGCTCGGAGAACTTCGACAAAATCAGCTTTTGGCGCACGCCGATCGCTGCCTGTGGCGATGGTCGCAAAGACTGTGTGCCCTATTCTGAGTGGGTTTCCAGTTACCTGGCGATCATTGGCAGCAAGTAGACTCCTTCTAGACCCTATCTTTTCGCCCTGCATCTCCCACCATGTCTTCTTCTGACTCTGCTCCGGCTGTCAAATTTATCCATGTCACTCGTGTCTTTGGGGAAGTGCAGGCAGTCAATGATGTCAGCTTTTCCGTCCCCCAAGGCGAATTTTTTGCGATGCTGGGACCCTCGGGTTCTGGAAAAACGACCTGTTTGCGGCTGATCGCCGGATTTGACCAGCCCACTTCTGGACAGATCCAGATCGGCGGACAGAATGCCACAGCATTGCCGCCCTATGAACGCGATGTGAATACGGTGTTTCAAGACTATGCGCTGTTTCCGCACATGACGGTTGGCGACAACATTGGCTACAGTCTGATGCTGAAGCAGGTTGCTAAAGCGGAACGCAAAAACCGCGTGGCTGAAATGCTGGATCTCGTGCAGCTAGCAGGATTGGCGAATCGCAAACCCGCTCAGTTGTCCGGGGGACAACGCCAGCGAGTGGCTTTGGCGCGGGCGCTGATTAATCAGCCGCAAATCTTACTGCTAGATGAACCTCTGGGCGCATTGGATTTGAAACTGCGGCAGCAGATGCAGTTGGAGTTAAAAGCGATTCAGCAGCGGTTGGGAATTACGTTTATTTTTGTAACGCATGATCAGGAAGAAGCGCTGACCATGAGCGATCGCCTTGCCGTATTCAATCAGGGTAAAATCGAGCAAATTGGCAGTCCGAGCGAGGTATACGAACATCCGGCAACTCCCTTTGTTGCCAATTTCGTCGGTATCTCGAATTTAATTAGCGGTTCGCTCGCGCAACACTTGACTGGATCGCCTGCGGCTTTCGCGATTCGTCCAGAAAAGATCCAAATCGTGGCGCTGGAAGCAGACAGGCCAGAATCAGCCGATCGAGTCTGTTCAGCGATCGGACAGATTCAAGACATTTTATACCTGGGAATGTATACGCGCTATCGTGTTCAGATTCAGACGGAAGGGATGCTAACGATCGTGGAGCAAAATCGCGATCATTGCCGCCTGAGCCAGGGAGAGAAAGTCCGGGTACTCTGGAAGCGCGAGCATATTGCCAGGTTAGATTGATCTAGCCCAGTGGTGCGATCGGGGACAGGCGATCAGGCTGCGAGTTATCAGGTAGCAGGCTTTGCCTTTTGCTCTAACAGCTCAAAGCTATAGGCAGGGGTTGTGCCCGTTCGCTGCACTTCTACTAAAACAGGTTCGCCTAAGCGCTCTCCCTTCGCGGAAAATTGGATCGGATCGCCCGATGTCTCATTGCCTTGTAGGTTGATCGATCGCAGATTTTGGACGATGCTTGCGCGAGTTGGCTGTTCAGAGAGGGTTTTAATCAAGGCCTGCGCGGCATCAAAACTAGCAGCCGTCCGGAAACTCACTTGTCCTTTCCAACGCCCTGACGCTTTCTGGGCAAACGGAATAGATTGTTCGGCTTTCGCAAACCAGGGAATCGCCAACACTAATCCGCGCACTGCCTCCCCACCGGATGTCAACGTGGTGGGTCTGTACATCGTCGTAATTCCCAAAGGCTTGACTCTATCCGCAGGCGGTAACGTTGCATTAGCTTGAGCCAGCGACATTGCCACCGAG
>JBBSFA010000146.1:0-6864 GCA_038239185.1 Elainellales cyanobacterium
ATAAGCAAAGCGCTGTTGAAATTTGAGTGGACATAGCTGACTCAAATAGCTGCGATCGTTAATTCAGGAAGACTAGCAGACTCAGATGTAGTAACCGCTGTTGGGATACTAATGGGGAGATCTTCGTTCGCTACATTATTGGGAACTTTGCCTGAAGGCTTGCTCAAAATTTCCCGCAGAAGTAGGTTGTCAGATGCCAGTTTTTTCTGTCGGACAAATTCAAAAAATTCTGCTTCATCCAGCTCATAATCCTCTAGGCGGTTGTAGACAAACGATAGTGCTAGAAGGGATTTGATGTGTTCTCCTGTCAACAAAACCCATTCGCCACTTTGTTTAACCAACAGTTGCCTCAAGTATTCTTGTGCTTTAACAGAAGTAACAGCAATTGATTTCGATCGCACCAAACACCCGCGAGTCAAATCAAATGTCTTATAGTCAACCAAGCGCTTTAGAGCAGTAGAAACGCCTGCGCCTCCTGACTGTTGAACAACTGAAACACCAATCTTTACCGTTTTCTTTCCCTCTTTGCCGAAAATCCGAAAATTAATATATCCCTGATCAGCCGCTCTAGCCTCAACTTCTTGAATTTCTTTGACTTGAACGCCTTCGATCGTTTCACCCACCAATGCATAGAAGCCCAGGTGTAATGCGAAAATAAGAGTATTTTCGTCCTCTAGATAGTCTTCTATAGACCACTCTAAATCAGCAAATTCTCTGTCATAAGCTGATTCAACAGTCTTCGTAATTTCGCCCTCATCACCGTGGTGACCATTACCACCAGGGATTTTAAGGTTCTCTTCGCACCATTTCAGAACGTACCTGACAATAGGCTTTTCTTTACCCAGTTCGCGTAGCTTTACTTCATCAAATGGGTAAACAGGGGTAGGAGGAATTAGATTCCGCTCTTCGTAAAAATCTTTTAGCCATTTAGAAACCAAAGCAACCACATTATCTGAGTTCAGATAATTCAAATCAAAAACTTTTTCTCCAATCCGATCGATCACAGCTTTAGCGTTTGGCATGATATTGATTTGTTCTTTCCAAGTCTCCTCATACATAGCTGATAGCACAACGACCTTTTTAAGGCTGTTGCAAACATCCTTCACTAAACTAGCTACAACCATTGCCTTTGGCATTCCGTGCTCATCTGAACCTGCGCTATCCATCTCATCAAAGCAAATCACTAGAGGTTGATACACCCCGATCAAGTTGAGAATTTGACGAACCGAATCAAAAGAGTCAGTCTCTTTATCCTCGGATGTTGAGTAAGGCAGTCCCATCTCATCCGCATGTGCTTGCGCTATCCCTTTGCCCGCTAGCCAGTTGATCGCAAATGAGGCATGAGGTTTAGAGAGAGTCCAAAGAATTGCCTGAAGCAGGTAGGGGTTATCAACCTCTGGTCTTGTCTGACGAACCCTTTCAGCCAGATGATTGACAAAAACGATCGGCTTTGCACCTCTTGCTAAAATCTCCTTTACCTTTCTGGGAAACTGATTATCAACCAGATCCTTAGCCTGAAATCCTTGCTTGTAGGCATCACTGACTAGAGCAGTTGCGAGTTCCTGCCACTGCATAACTCCCTGACTGCCCGTTCGCTTCAAGCTATGTGCCAGCGTTTGCAAAAACTCCTCTTTGATGCGGCTGAGATTGCTAAATTCACTCATGTAGACAAATAAACCACCGCCTTCTTGCTGAAGCCGATGCCGAATTCTGCCAATCAGATGGCTTTTACCCAGACCTCTCTCTGCTCTGATGGTGAGTCCCAGCGAGGCGCGTTGCCCTGTGCGAATTTTTTCAATTGCATCAAATACAGCATCCGAAACATGGCTATTCAAGCTTGGAACATCTGGAAATCCGCCGTCCCAAACGTCCTGCTGCTTTACAAAAACAGGGCGATCGAACGGATTTTGACTTCTGAGTGCGCCGTGTATAGCATCGATCGAAGAGGGAGAAATGGTTGTCATAGTAAAACCAAATGAGTGAAGGCAACAGTGAGAAGAGACTAAACTGATGAGCAGATTAAGCTAAACGCTTGGCGTAACAGCGCAATCCATTAATTTCAGTCGAAACAGAATCTTCGACCTTATCGAGCGCGCCATCTTCCACGCTGCCACCTTGGAGCTGCATAATATCGTCGGCTTGCATCTTCAATAGCCACTCGCTGAACTCACTCCGACCCACCCGATCGCCCAATTCCCGCCGAATCCGATAGATCGGCACTAAATTATCGAAATTGAAATCCCGATTGAGGCGATCGAATACTTCCAAAGTCATCGCCTTGAACTCTTCATAGGACGCGATCGCTTGACTCATAGCTTTGCCATTCGTTTGAGCAGGAACAGCCACCATTCGCTGCTGAATCCACCTCAGCAAAGCATTTGCAGTTTTTGCACCAATCTGAGCCTCAAAAGAAAAGGCTGGATCGAGCAGCGCTCGATCCAACTGTTGTAAACCTTTATCGGCAAGGAAAATTTTATTGTTTTTAATCGCAACTGCCTCAGCTTTCTCCAACTGAGCAATTGCTTCTTGATATAAAACAATTCGTTGTTCAGATTCTACACTGGTTTCCTTCTCACGTTTCCGCGCCACGCTTGATTTTAGTTCACTTCTGGTCGCTTCTCCCAGCGTCCATAGCGCCAATAACACGCGGGTTTGCACAGAATCAGAAGTCTTCAAGGTAACTGTCGGTTGGGAAATTTTTGTGTTGGCTACATCAGTTACTTTATTGGTATCAATGGTTGTCAGCATAGTTTCCAGTTTAGATAGCGATGGAACAGAGCCTTTATCTTCGACAATACCAACCGTCCTTACCTAGTTTCACAGCGAAGCTAGGCGGCTTTACGGACTCTCTGAAGCTAGTTCATAGCTGCTTCACTCAGAGTGCCCGTACTTTTTCGATCGCCAACAAAACATAGAAAAAAATTACTCATAAAACGTGAGCAAAAAGTAATCTAAAAATAATACAGACAAAAAATAATCCGATCAAACCTAGCAGGCGCGATCGCTTCAACTTCGAGATAAAAAGATATCGTCGGGGGTAGCGGCTGTCTCTGCGCCTCCTCCGCTGCAACTCTAGGGTTGACTAGGCGATCGAAATCCTGTATCTTCTTTTGGTTAAGTGCCATTTTCACTCACACAATGGGTGAGCGGCACAGTCCGCCAAAAAACTTAGTCGCGCCACCCGCTGCTGTAGTCACCAGCAACGGGCGGCTCACCGCCACGCTGAGTTAGCAGCCTGGAGGCTAAGGGGGATTGTACCCCTTTATGCCACCCTGCGTCATGCGATTGCGGGGTGGCTAAGTTTTTGGTTTTCCTCAAACAGAAACCAAAAACCAAGGAAATCCCATGATTTATCACAATTCAGATCAGAGCGGCGATCGCGACACTTTGCAGCTCAGCACCCTCCTGTCTGCCTTCTCGCAGTCTCCCCTGCGCGGCAAATCTCGCGTCCAGCTCATTGCGATCGGCACTGCCGAAGATGTCTTGCAGCTCATATATCGCCTGCACCGCTGCGGGATAGAAGTGCCGCTGTGGAGTCCACCGCAGCCGATCCCCGACACCGAAGAAATCGTGCGAATTTATATTCAGAATGCTGGACAAAACGCCAGACAAAGCGGCAGATAACACCCTGTCAATTGCGATCGTGACAGATGCCTGTGGGGGCAGGTTTCGCAAGACATACCTGACGAAGCGATCGATCTTGGCAAAACCTGCCCCTTGTATCTTGAGAGTGAGGCAGCGAAAGCCAACCCTTGAATCTCGCTATACTTCAGGTAAAGACTTTTCTGGGTGGAGCTAGACTGTCGATGACTAGCCTATTGGTCAAATCCGAACAGATGCCATTGGCGATCGATCTTTCTGCGCTGACTCCAGTGTCGAATCTGAGTGATCAGCAGTTCTATGAGTTTTGCCGGACGAATCCCGACTTGCGGATTGAGCGGACTGCAACCGGAGAAATCATCATTATGCCCCCAGCATTTGCTGATACTGGAAACCGCAACGGCAGAATTTTTGGGCAGCTTTTTGTTTGGTCAGAAGCAGACGCGACCGGAGAAGCATTTGATTCCAGCTCAGGCTTTACCTTACCCAATGGTGCAACTCGATCGCCCGATGCAGCTTGGATTCTGTCCGATCGTTGGAATGCTTTGCCACCCGAACAGCAGGCATCCTTTGCCCCGATCGCTCCTGATTTTGTTGTGGAATTACGTTCTAGTAGCGATACGTTGGTAAGTTTGAAGGAAAAGATGGAGGAATATATTGCAAATGGAGTGCGATTGGGGTTGTTGATCGATCGAAAGAATTGTCAAGTTCATGTTTATCGGCTCAATCGATCGCCAGAAATTTTGGACAATCCTGAGTTCGTCAGTTGCGAACCTGAGATGCCAATGTTTGCGCTGAAGATGGCAAAGATTTGGTGATGCGATCAGAAAAATCATACGCTGGAATTACGCTTCGCCTCGGCTGCTCGAAGTTTTTCCAAGCAGCTTCAGTTCCAGACTTAGCTCACAAGGCGCAAAAAGGGGAGTCAAAATCGTAAAAAGCCGCCGCGACGGTTGAGAGCAATCGAACAGAAGCGATCGATTTGCGATCGGCTGAATTTGCATAAAAGGCAAAAGCGGCGGTAAAGAGTAAATGACTTTGGATTTAAAGGCGTAGTGTCTAAGGGGCGTAATATTCTAATAGCCTTGCTGAAACGTTTGAGGGAGATAGCCTCTGCGATCGCCTCTTTCACTCTCTACCGTTGGAGAACTCACTGTGAGTAAGTTAGTCATCTTGAAGTTTGGCATCGGAAATTTTGCCGAGGGATTCCCGGTCACGCTTCAGATTGGGATGGAAAACATGCGCCCCTCTAGCGAAGTCACGGGTGAACTGCCGCCCGCACCAGACCTGCCGCTGATCTTCAATCGCTGGCAAGCCATTTATCGCAATTTAGACCTGTCCGCTCGTCCGCTGGGATTACCTAAATCAAACCCGCCGATCGTCAGCCTTGAGGCCTGCAGCGAAGTCGCAGCGCAATTGCGCGATCGGCTGAACCAGTGGCTTCAAGCAGAATCCTTTCGCCCGATTCGCGAGAAGTGGTTAGAAAAGCTCCAGCCCGCTGAAACCATTCGGGTCATTTTGCAAACCCCGGATCTACAGCTACAAAAACTACCCTGGCATCTCTGGGATTTAATCGATCGCTATCCCAACACGGAATTTGCGCTCAGTACCGCCACTTATGAACAGGTGCGCCATGCGGATCATCCCACTCAATCCATCAAGATTCTGGCTTTGCTAGGAGACAGCACAGGAATCGATACTCAAACCGATCGCGCCATTCTAGAAAAACTACCGGATGCTGCCATCGATTTTCTAGTAGAACCTGCTCGAAAAGATCTTACCGATCAGATTTGGGAACAAACCTGGGATATTCTGTTTTTTGCCGGACATAGCTCCAGCTCAGGAGCCAGCGAAAGAGGGCGAATTTACATTAACCAGACGGAGAGCCTGACGATCGAGGAGCTAAAATATGCCCTCAAAAAAGCGGTATCTCGCGGATTAAAGCTAGCAATCTTCAACTCTTGTGATGGGCTAGGACTAGCGCGGGAATTTGCTGATTTACACATCCCGCAAATGATCGTGATGCGCGAGCCAGTCCCCGATCGCGTCGCCCAGGAATTTTTGAAATATTTTTTAGAAGCGTTTTCTCGAAACGAACCGCTTTATTTGGCAGTCCGAGAAGCCAGAGAACGACTGCAAGGCTTAGAAGGACAATTTCCCTGCGCGACTTGGCTGCCTGTGATTTACCAAAATCTAGCTGAAACGCCGATGACCTGGGCGGGAGCTAGCACAACCATCTGGACAGGACGAGATCAAGCTGCGCCCTCGACGATCGCCCGGAAGCTTACACCCGCCTTGCTGATCAGTTTGGCGATCGCCCTGCTGACGATGGGTATCCGCTATCTGGGATTTTTGCAGCCTCTGGAACTCCAGGCATTCGACCAATTTTTGCAACTGCGCCCTGACGAAAAGCCTGACTCCCGTCTGCTCGTGGTAACGATCACTGAAGAGGATGTTCAGGCATCTCAAGAACCGCAGCGCAGTTCGCTGTCAGATCAATCTCTTGCCAAACTGCTGGAGAAATTAGCGTCCTATCAGCCCCGGGTGATTGGCTTGGATATCTATCGGGATTACCCAGCAGAAAAAAATGTGCCAAGGTTGGCGGCACAGATGCGGCAGAGCGATCGCCTCATCTCTGTCTGTAAAGTCAGCGATCTACAAGCTGGACGAAAGGGCATTGCTCCGCCGCCGGAGATCCCAGTCAGTCGGCAGGGATTTAGCGATTTCGTTCTCGATTCGGACAGTGTGGTGAGGCGGCAACTCTTGGTAATGACACCGCCTCCGTCTTCTGAATGTACTGCCCCTTATGCGTTTAGTGTGCAGATGGCGCTGCGCTATCTGGTAGATCAAGGCACAACTCTGCAATTTTTACCGGATGGATCTTGGCAACTCGGTAAGGCTCGATTTCAGCCGATTGAAGCTCACACAGGTGGATATCAGGGCATTGATGCTTGGGGGTATCAGATCTTATTAAACTATCGGTCTTATCAATCGCTCAAGGAAATTGTCCCCCAAGTCACGCTAAGCCAAATCTTATCGGGCGAAGTAGAGGCTAGTGCGATTAAGAATCGAGTGGTGCTGATTGGAACAACGGCTGAAAGCTTCCGAGATTACTCACTCACGCCTTATAGAACAAATCAAGGTGCTATCCAAAAAATACCGGGCGTGATCCTGCAAGCGCAGATGACCAGTCAATTGATCAGCGCTGCCCTAGCAGAACGATCGCTGCTCTGGACTTGGACACTGTGGCAAGAAACAATTTGG
>JBBSFA010000147.1:0-6863 GCA_038239185.1 Elainellales cyanobacterium
CAGCAATGAGTACATTTGAACTCAAATACATTTGAACTAATAGAAAGTCTACTACAAACCTGAGAGAAAGCAACCCCAAATTTTTGCCCAAATTTTTGTATCAGGCGCAAGCTTTGATTTTGTCGCCCGATCGCCCCTCTAATCCTTCCAAGCCCTCGGCTGCTGAAATTTATACAACGCCTCGATCGTCTGCGTCCAACCGTCTGCCAACGACTGCAAGATGCGATCGCCTTTCTCGCGGGTCGCAGTCGTTGGATCGCCCAAAACGCCGCTCTGACTCAAATCGCGGGTCGTCCAGGCAAATGGGAGCTGACCTTCCATGCTCAGCAAGCCGTCCTCTGGCAGACCTTGCGGGTAGGAGGCGATCGCTCGTTCCATCTGCACCTGATCCGGCAAAATCGACAGCAGCAGACTCGTTTCGGCATCGCCTGCATGGATGCCTAGCTTGGCTTCCTTGGGAGTCAACAACTCTGCCGCAATGTTGGGCACATTCCAAACAAACAGGGGAAACACCACAAAATCCTCGTGCTGCTGGTGCAGATCCCGCGCCACAATTTCAATAATCTGCGGCTGTCCGCCATGCCCGTTGACGATCGCCCATTTGCGAAACCCAGCCCGATAGAGACTTTCACCCACTTCCATCAGGGTCGCGATCAGCGTTTGGGCACTGAGGGTAATCGTGCCCGGAAAGTGCCAGTGTTCGTTGGATTTGCCGTAGCAGAGCGTCGGCAGGGCATAGGCGGGAATGCTGGCATCAAGCTGGGCTAGCGCTTTGCCGATCACAGAAGTGGCGATCGCGGAGTCTACCACCAGCGGCAGATGCGCTCCATGCTGCTCGATCGCACCGATGGGTTGAATCAGCACCACGTTGTCTTTGTCAGGCATTGCCTGAATCTCTGTCCAGGTTAGGTAAGGGAAAAAGCGATCGGGCGGAATAAAAGTGTGCATGGGATGGAGAACCTCGCGAATTAAGCAATCTTCCCCGTCTGCTCGGCGGGTATGCTGTTCCGTATAGAATACGTAAAGAATTGTGTTTGAGAAAGGATCGGAATGCGCGTAGCGATCGTTGGGGCAGGTTTAGCGGGATTAGCGGCAGCCGTAGAGCTAGCAGAGGCAGGACATGAGGTTGAGCTGTTTGAGGCGCGATCGTTTGTCGGCGGCAAGGCGGGGAGTTGGGTCGATGCAGATGGCAACCACATTGAGATGGGTCTGCATGTGTTTTTCAACAACTATTACAACCTGTTTTCCCTGCTGAAGAAAGTCGGCACTTTTGAGGCGCTATTGCCCAAAGAGCATGTCCACCACTTCATCAATCGCGGCGGCGAGATTGGCAAACTCGACTTTCGATTTTTGCTGGGCGCGCCCTTTCACGGGCTGAAAGCGTTTTTCACAACGGGGCAGCTCACCGTTTTAGACAAGCTGCAAAACGCGCTGGCATTGGGCACTAGCCCGATCGTTCCAGGCTTGGTCAACTACGACATTGCTATGAAGCTGATTCGATCGCTCGATCGGGTGAGCTTTGCCGATTGGTTTCGCAGCCACGGCGGATCGCAGCGCAGCCTAGAGCGGATGTGGGACCCGATCGCCCTAGCGCTGGGCTTCATCGACACAGAGCAAATTTCGGCGCGCTGTATGCTGACCATCTTCATGATGTTCGCCACCAAAACGGAAGCTTCACGGCTCAACCTGCTGGCAGGATCACCCGACCAGTTTATTCACCAGCCGATTCTCAGCTACCTGCAAGCGCGGGGCGCAAAGATCCAGACGCGCCGCCAAACGCGCCGGATTCTATTTGCCGAACAAGACGGGCAAACGACTGTGACCGGACTGGCGATCGCCAACGGTGACACCGAAGAAGTGATCACAGCCGATGTCTATCTAGCTGCCTGCGACATTCCCGGCATCCAACGCCTGCTGCCGTCCGAATGGCGCAAATGGCAAGAATTTGACAATATCTACAAGCTAGAAGCCGTTCCCGTGGTGACGGTACAGATCCGGTTCGACGGCTGGGTGACCGAGATGAAGGACGCACAGCAGCGCCAGCAGCTCGATCATGCCGCCGGAATCGACAATTTGCTCTACAGCGCCGACGCAGATTTCTCTTGCTTTGCCGATCTTGCCCTGACCAGTCCCAAAGACTATTACCGCCAAGGAGAAGGCTCTTTGATGCAGGTGGTGCTGACTCCCGGCGATCCGTTTATCAAAATGACCAATGAGGCGATCGCCCACCATGCTCTAGAGCAACTGCACGAGCTGTTTCCCTCTTCACGCGAGTTAAACATGACCTGGTTCAATGTGGTGAAACTGGCGCAGTCGCTCTACCGCGAAAATCCCGGCATGGATGTCTACCGTCCGGCTCAGAAAACGCCGATCGCTAATTTCTTCTTAGCGGGCAGCTATACGCAGCAAGACTACATCGACAGCATGGAAGGCGCAACGATTTCGGGAATGCAGGCGGCGGCGGCGATTCTGGAGCCGACGGGATACAAAGTGCAGGGGAAAGGGCTGTTTAGATATTAGCGCTAGAGATATTAGCGCTAAAGACATTAGCGCTGAAGATACTGCAAGATCCCTTTGGCGATCGCCTCTGCAAGCTGGCTGCGGAATTCTGGGTTTGCCAGACGCGGCTGATCTTCACTGCCTGTCACAAACCCAATTTCGATCAGCGTAGAGGGCATTGAGGTGTGTCTGAGCACATAAAATCGGGCTTGGTGAACGCCTCGCCCAGGAATGCCGAGCGTTTGAAGCGTGGTGCTATAAAGGGCTTGAGCCAAGGCTTGCCCGCTAGAGTAATAGTAGGTTTCAAAGCCGTTGACATCTGGGCGATCGAGGCTAATTGCGTTCGCGTGAATGCTGACAAACAGCGTTGCCTGCGCTCGTTCTGCCAGTTGCACCCGTGGCTCTAGCTCCACCTCGCGATCGTCGTTGCGGGTCAGCAGCACTTGCACACCCTGCTGCTCTAGGGCAGCCGCGACCTGTTGGGCGATCGGCAACACGATATCGGCTTCGTGAATGCTGTCTATCCCAACTGCACCCGGATCATTGCCGCCATGTCCTGGATCAATCACAACGGTGACTTTTCCGCTTTGAAAATCGCTGGGCAGCGGAATCGACGCATTTGGATCGTTGCCCCGGATGGAAGGACTAGAAGGCAAGGGAGAATTTGAGGGAGCCGGACGCGGAACGGGCAGACTGAGCGGAGCAGAGCGATTTGCGGGGGGAATCGCCAGGCGCGAGGGCAAGGGAGCAGGAACCGCAGCAATTTCTGGATTGCTAGCAGTGGAAGGAACCACCACGCTCGATGAATTAGCCCGCTCTGAGGCTGGAATGACTAAACGAGCCGCCGCCGCCGCCCCGCCCTCTGGCAACAAGACAATGCCGCCCAATCCGCTGGTTGAGGCTTGCCAAGTGGGACTATTTGCTACGACAGTCAGCGTTAGTTTGACGCTGGACTCCGACCCTTGAGCAAACTCTAGCTGGCTCACCCCATACCGATTGACAGCGATCGATCGCGCCAACTGCGGAGAAAGCACAGCATGATCCAGCGTAAAGTCAATCGTGCGGCTCTAGCGGCGATTCTGGCGATCGCGACGGCGATCGGCTTTCAGCTCTGGGGTAGCTCCTCTGGTGCGGACAAATAAGCCATCGGCGGTGACTCGAACTTCCTCAATTTGGGTGACGGAATTGTCCACTGGAGCCAAAGCTTGGGAAGCAGCAGGTAAGGCGATCGGAGGGGGCACAGAAGACAGCGGAGCGCTGTTAGATCGCGAGTCAGTTTGCGAGTTAGTTTGCGAGTCAGTCTGGAAGTCAGATTCTGAGCTGGACTGGAAGCCAGATTGAGCGCCAGACTGCGATTCAGCCTGTGGATCGAACTGCGGTGCAGGCAGTTGAACCGTCCACTGGGTGGGCGACAGCCCGCGAAACTGCACCTGCTGCGGATCGATCGTATAGCCCGGAGCCAGCTCGATCACAATCCGAGCCGTGTCTCCGTCAAACTGTCCGAGGCGAATTTGGCGAATTCTGGCACCCGTCTGATTGGTTTGCGATCGCGCCGAGCTGGAGAGCTGGCGCAAGCTTGTCCCTGGCAGATCGATCACCAGCCGCGTCGGGTTGGCAATTAGCTGGGCGCGGGGCTGCACATCTTCGTCGGTGGTAAATTCCAGCCGATTTTCCCCCAGGTTAAACCGCCAAGATGACAAGTTTCCTGCTTTCGCTGGAGCTGCCAGACAGAGAAACCCCACCAGACTCACCAAAAACCAACGGATCTTCAAAACTTGCCTTCCTTCTTCATGCCAGCAGCGCGACTGCTGTTTGCCCCAATGTTATCTGCCTGGAAAATTCTGCCACAAAACTTGAGTCAAGCCCATAAAGTCTCTGTAATGCTCCTGGTTGACTCTACCCTGAAATTCCAACCCCCTAACACTCCAGCGATCGGCGCTATGCTTAACCTGAATCCAAAGCACAGCAGCGCCGATCGCAGTCAAATTTATTTAAATACAAGACTTTTTCCCAGCACCATTGTTCCCGCTGGGAAAAAGTCTTGGCTAGATGTGACCGCTTTTACTCGTCTTGCGAAAAATGGCGATCGAGGAAGTTCAGCGCGTGGTTACGCAGCTCATAGTATTCTGGCAGCTCACGGATTTCTTGAATATCGCGCGGATGAGCAAACGGAACCTCCAAAATTTCGCCAATTCGAGCAGATGGACCATTGGTCATCAGCACAATCCGATCGGACATGTAGAGCGCCTCATCTACATCATGGGTAACCATCATCACCGCCTGCCGATGGCTTTCCCAAATGTCTAGCACCTGGCGCTGGAGCTTGCCTCGCGTCAGCGCGTCTAACGCCCCAAACGGTTCATCCATCAGCAGGATGACCGGACGAATGGCGATCGCCCTGGCAATGCCGACCCGCTGCTTCATGCCACCGGACAGCTCGTCCGGATATTTGTTTGCCGCTGCCGTTAGGTTGACCATTGCCAGATGTTCATTCACCAACTGTTTTTTTTCAGCAGGCGGCAAATGATCGAGCACCTCATCAACCGCCAAGCGAACATTTTCACGCACGGTTAGCCAAGGCAGCAGAGAATATTGCTGAAACACCATCATCCGATCGGCTCCGGGCTTGCGGATTTCTTTGCCCTGAAGCCGCACCGATCCAGCAGAGGCTTTCTCCAGACCCGCCACAATTTTCAGCAGGGTCGATTTGCCACAGCCGGAGTGACCGATCACCGCCACAAATTCATTCTCTTGAATCGTGAGATTGATCCCGTCCAAAATCGTCGATGCGATACCGTTTCCCGTCTTATAGATTTTGGTCAGGTTCTCGATCGCCAAGAAATCCTCAGAACCCACGGTGGAAAAGCGATCGCCCGTTGCATAGTGCAGATTAGATTTCACCATATAGATTCCTCTCGCGTGTTTAGGTCATGTAAATTGATGTAGCTCGATTGGCGCGAATCTCAAAGCTATTAAGGTAACGTACTGGATCGCTCGGATCAAAGGCTTTGCGATCGATAAACAGCTCAGCCGGTTCTACTTTGTAATCGTTCGCCGGACATTCAATTCCCATTTCGCCAGCAATTTCGCGGTATAAATCCGTTCTCCAGGCAATCCGAGCGTTGTTCTCAGCATCTTTAGGAAACTCTGGAATTTGTCCCCAGCGCGCTGCCTGAGTCATGAGCCAGATGGCTTGAGACTGCCACAAAAAAGTGGAATAGTTGCCCGGAATCTTTGCCAGGTCGGGCGGCAAATCATAGAACATGGTGGTTTCAGCGGCTTGAGCCATCCGCTTTTTGCCGTCAAATCCGCCGTAGTTGTAGTTGCCGACAATGCCCGGTGAGGTGAACTGACTGACGCACTCCGGCAGCTTGCTGACATCGCTGGGATTAATCACCGTCGGCGCGATACACTTGTGCGGCTTGGCTCCGGTGAACGATCGCGCCGTAATCAGTTTGGCAACTTCCTCACGATTTTCGGGCTGGCTGCAATATTGGCAGGCTTCAATCATGGCTTTAATCAGCGATCGATAGGTCTTCGGGTTGTCGCGAATAAACGACTCCTGCACCGCCAAGACGCGATCGGGATGTCCGCGCCAGATTTCTCGCCCTTGCGCGAAGGTAAACCCGACCCCTTCATTGCCCTGAATGGCGCGAGTGTTCCAGGGTTCAGCCACCATGTAACCCTGCATATTGCCAATCCGCATATTCACAACCATTTGCGGCGGCGGCACGATGATGATGCGAAACTCTGACAGCACATCGACTCCCACGGCGGCAGACAGGTAGCGGACAAAGTATTCATAGATCGACGAGCTGAGTACCACTGCCCAGACTCGCTGCTCTGGCGGCAGCCCTTCAAAATAGCGGCGGAAGTCTCGCCCAAAGGCATCCATGTCGCCGTTGTATTCCCGCAGGGGACGTAATCCAGCCTCCCACATGGCTTTGCTCATGGTCATGGCGTTGCCATGCCGGTGAATGGTCATTCCGGCACAGAGGGGAGCATGGCGCGCCCCTTCTGCCCCAATCCGGGCGTTTGTCACGGCTCCTGAGACAACCGGGGAAGCATCCAGTCGTCCAAAAATCACGCCATCCCGCGAAGTTGCCCAGCTCGCCTCGCGGCTGAGGGTGACGGTTAAGCCATACTTGCGAAACAAGCCTTTTTCATAGGCGATCGCAAACGGGGCGCAGTCATTCACGGGCACAAAGCCAACGTTCAAATTAGGCTTTTCCAGGCTTTTGGGATCGACCACGGGATCGACATCGGCTTGAGTGATGTTAGCTCCAGAATTGGCAGCCGTCCCCAATTTGCTGCAAGCTGCTAGGGCACTGGTCGCGGCAAATCCGCCCAAGCCATAGAGCAGC
>JBBSFA010000148.1:0-6863 GCA_038239185.1 Elainellales cyanobacterium
GGCGCTAGCCGTAACGCATTAAGCCCTGGGAACGATGCGTTACGCTGCGCTAACGCATCCTTGTATCTTGAGAAATAGGTAACCCGTCGCATCCTCGGTGAACAAACACCGTATTGTAGCAGGGGTGCCGTATGGTGAAGAAGAGCGTGGCGAACCAGTTCCACCAGGGTGCTAGACACCGAATGGTAGCGACCGGAGCCACGCTTTTAGCCCAATGATCCAAACTCGAACAATCGCTAGAGGGAAAACCTCGGATTCGCAAGGACGAGTCGTCAAAGGGACAAATAACTCAACCTCAGCATAAACGATGACACCTGAAAAAACATGGGTCGGCATTGATGTTTCTCAAGCGCAGCTCGATTTCTACCTGCTGCCGCAAGGGCTAAGTTCACAACAGCCCAATAGTGAAGTTGGGGTGCAAGCGCTGATTCAGCAATTGCAGCCGCTTTCCCCCCAGTTGGTGGTAGTGGAATCCACCGGGGGCTTAGAACGAACGATCGTGGCGGGCTTGCAAGCGGCATCAATTCCTGTAGCGGTCGCCAACCCGCGCAAAGTCAAAGGCTTTGCCACGGCATTAGGCAAAGCCAAGACCGATACACTTGATGCCCAAGTGATTGCTCACTTTGCCCAAAGCATCCAACCTCAGCCTCAGGCGATCGTCGCAGCCTCTGCTCAACGCTTGAGCGAACTGGTGCGTCGCCGCCAGCAGTTGGTAGAGATGCAGGTGGCGGAGAAAAACCGCCTAACTCGTGCCACCCCAGCGGTAGTCGCCGACCTCAACGAACACATTGAGCAATGGCAAACCCGACTGGAGTCCCTCAACGAGCAGATTCAAACTTTGGCAACCCAACAGCAAGATTGGCAACGCAAAAGTGAGATCCTCCAGTCTGCCAAAGGCGTGGGCAAGACGACTGCGGCGCTGTGTCTGGCAGAGTTGCCCGAACTCGGCAAGCTCGCCGACAAACAGATTGCTCGCTTAGTCGGCGTTGCCCCCATCAACCACGACAGTGGCAAACACAAGGGCAAACGCATGATTGCGGGCGGACGCACCGCCGTTCGCTGTGGCTTGTACATGGCGACCTTAGTCGCCACTCGCCATAATCCGGTGATTCGCGAGTTCTATCAACGCTTGTCTCGCCAAAGGGAAGCTGAAAAAGGTGGCGCTGGTTGCCTGTATGCGGAAATTGTTGGTCATCCTCAATGCCATGATCCGCGACAACAAGACTTGGCAAGCCAAGGCTTAGTTCAGCCCCCAGTTTCATCCCATCTCTCAGGCAAACGGATACCCAAGCCGCCATTTTGTCATGAGCATTAGAATGGCAGAATATTTCCTCCATTTCTCTTGACTTTCAAGACAATCGCTACGCAAAATTACACGTTATTAAATTCACGTTCTCTAGTGAATTCGCAGGTCGAACATCAGTCGGCTGTAGACGTTAAGCGGATCATTCATCGACTGGAAGGAATGCAGATCAGCTCCTAACTTTTGCAGCTCTTGGGTCAGCGGATTGGTAGGAGTCTGAACCGATCGCCCGCTAAAAAGCCGACCGAGCTGTTCTTCCAGCGATCGGGGCTTGGGATACTCATCAATCTGCCACTCGCCGATTTTCGCAGCCTGAGCCGCCGCCTTAATCGCATCTTCCAAGCCGCCTAGCTGATCCACCAAACCAATCTTGTGAGCCTGAATGCCCGACCAGACGCGCCCTTGGGCAATCTCTGCCACTTTAGCTTTGGGCAAACGGCGCGACTCCGCTACCAGACTAATGAACTGGTCATAGATCCGATCGGTGGTGCGCTGCGCGATCGCCAGCTCTTCCGGCGTTTTGGGACGGGAGATCGTATCGCCATCGGCAAAGCGCCCCGTCTTGACCGTGTCCCAGGTGATGCCGTTTTTGTTGGCGATCGCCTGCACGTTGGGCAGCAGTCCAAACACACCGATCGATCCCGTAATCGTCGTCGGTTCAGCAAAGATCTGACTCGCATTGGCAGAAATCTCATAGCCGCCAGAAGCCGCATAAGTTCCCATCGACACCACAAACGGCTTCACCTTGCGGGCTAACTCGATTTCTCGCGCCACCAAAGCCGAAGCCAAAGCGCTACCGCCGGGACTATTCACCCGCAGCACGATCGCCTTCACATCATCATCCAGCCGCAGCTTACGGATCTGCCGCGCCAGTCCATCGCCGCCGATCTGCCCCACATTGCCCTCGCCGCTGACAATATCACCCTCGGCATAAACTACCGCTAAATGATTGCTAGAGCGCACCTGGATTGATTTAGCGATCGCGTCCGCATATTCAGACAGGTTCATCTGGCGCAGATCTGCACTGCCCTGCTTTTCACCCGTCAGCTTTTGCAGTTCAGTCAACACTTCATCTTCGTAAGCGATGCGATCGACCAATCCAGCGGCTTTGGCTTGGTCGGGCAGCAGGGTTGCCTGCTGGTTGGCGATCGTCTGGATCTGTTGCGGTGTCAGCTTCCGGCTCTTAGCCGCCGCCGTCAGAAATTCGTTCCACAGATCGGTGAGCAAAGCCTGCGTCTGGACTTTGGCTTCAGGGCTGCTGTCCGATCGCAGAAACGGCTCTACGGCAGACTTAAACTTACCGACGCGCAGCACCTGAATCCCCACACCATACTTCTGCAACGCGCCGCCAAAAAACATCGTCTGAGCGCTGAAGCCATTAATTTCCAGCAGGCTACTGGGACTTTGCAGCACCGTATTCGCCGTAGAAGCCAAGTAGTAATCTTTCTCCTGCCACTGCCCATCGTCGTAGGCAAAAATCGGCTTGCCTGCTGCCCGAAATGCCTCTAAGGCCTGCCGCACTTCTCGCAATGTCGCAAATCCTGAACCCGACCCCACAGAGTCAATGCTGCCATACAGCAACAAGCCTTTGATCCGATCGTCTGTTGCCGCATGATGTAGCGATTGCAGCACCGATCGCAACGACACGCCATTGCCAGGACTCTCCCCAGACAACGCCGCGCCCAGCAGGGCACTCGGCTGAGCCGAAGCGCTGGAGTCGGTGATCTCCTGTGCCAAATTGAAGGTCAGCACAGAGTCTTTTTCGACTTGGGGTTCAGGATCGCGGCTGTTGGCGGCGATCGCAAACACCAATGCTGCAAAACCAGCCACGCCCAAAGTCACAAAGAGCACTAATCCAGTCAGGGTGGCAAACGTGTACTTAAAGAAATCGCGCATCGAAGTAATGAAGGGGAGTAGGGTTCTGTCGTCCTTCCCTATGCTACTCGTTCCCTATGCGACTCGTTCCAACACGCCTGAAGTTCGTAAACCCAACAAGCTGGCAGTCCCAGTACAAAACAACACCGTAGCCAGTTCCGCCGTCAGCGCTTCAACTAGGGCATACAGAGCAGTTTCAGACTCAGATGCAGCTTGCAGAAAAGGCAGCGCAAACCCAGTCAGGTCGGCTCCCAAAGCGATCGCCGTCGCAGCATCCAAGCCATCGCGCAGTCCCCCCGAAGCAATCAACGGCATCTGTGGCGCGATCGATCGAATCTGGGTCAAACACTCAGCGGTCGGAATTCCCCAGTTGGCAAAAGTCGCTCCCAGCTTTCGCTGCAAGCCATCTTGAGCGCGCTCACTCTCCACTTTTGCCCAAGAAGTTCCGCCTGCACCCGCCACATCGATCGCCCCCACGCCCGCCTCAATCAGCTTTTGCGCCATCGCCGCCGAAATCCCATTGCCCACCTCTTTGGCAATCACAGGCACAGGCAGTTTGGTGCAAAGCGTCTCAATCTTGCCGAGCAAGCCGCGAAAATTCGTATCGCCTTTAGTCTGGACGCATTCCTGAAGCGGATTCAGATGCAAAATCAGCGCATCTGCCTCCAGCCAATCCACCACCCGCTGACATTCGGCAATCCCATAGCTGTAGTTCAATTGCACCGCACCCAAGTTGGCAAACAGCAAAATATCGGGAGCCAGCGATCGCACCTCAAAGGTTCCCGACACCTGCGGATTTTCGATCGCCACCCGCTGCGAACCCACGCCCATCGCCAGCCGATAGTGCTGCGCCACTGCCGCCAGCCGATAGTTAATCAGCCGCGCTTGCTCCGTACCGCCCGTCATCGAAGAAATCAGCAGCGGTGCGTTTAGGGATTTGTCCAGAAAAGTTGTAGACAAGTCGATGTCAGCGCGATCCAGTTCGGGCAAGCAGCAGTGGGTAAAGCGATAGCGCTCTAGCCCCGTCGTTTGGCGACTCTGCACATCATCTTCCAAGCAAACCCGCAGATGATCGGCTTTGCGCGATTGGGTGACGGCAGCCGGATCGGCGCTAGACAAATTGGCGGGCAATTCTGAGAAAGCATCTGGCGAGATAGTCACAGGGATTGAAGGGGTGCGCTGCGGCAACATTGGCTTAAGCTAGTTTGCCATATTGGGAGCGATCGCGCAGCCCATAAAAGCAATTTGTGAATGAATCAAGTACGATCGACAGCAATAGAGGGATCAACCGGGGGGACAATCTCATGTCTGGCATTACGAAACCGCGCATGAGCTTTGAGGATTACCTGACCTATAACGATGGGACAGACGATCGTTATGAATGGATCGATGGGGTATTAGTTGAAATGCCAACGGAATCTGAGTTCAATGCATGGCTTTCGTTCGCATTACAGCTTTACTTCATCAACGCGGGGCTAGTAAAACCCAGGCTGACTCATCGGTACAACTGCGAAGTCGAAGTGCCTGTGCTTCAGCCAAAACAAGCGCGAAATCGATTTCCTGATTTTGTGATTGTCCGAGCGGAACATATTGAACTCACCCAAAAACGGTTAACCATTCGGTTGGATATGCCTCCTCCCCTATTGGTCATGGAGGTTGTGAGTCCTGGTCAAACAAATCGTGAACGAGACTATGAAGACAAGCGTGCTCAGTACGAGGCACGGGGAATTTTAGAGTATTGGCTGCTTGATCCGGAACAGCAGATCGTGATGGTGCTGACGTTAGTAGATGGCACGTATCAGGAAGCTATTTTCCGAGGGGGCGATCGCATTCTCTCTTCCCTATTTCCAGCAGTTGCTTTAACTGCTGAGCAGGTATTGAATCCTGAAGAGTAAAGGTGACTATGACTCAGCTTCTAGACAAATTCATTGAGCAGCGATTTATCCAAACTGGCGTAGATTGGCAGAGTTTTAAGGCGATTCAAAGCGGCTTTGCTGGCTCATCCGGAGTTCGACTGTTTTATTACGAGGGAGAGCTAGAGATTTTGTCTACCTCACCAGAGCATGAGATTGTGAAGGGCAATCTTGGCTACCTGATTGAAGATTACCTGCTCAATAGAGGATTAGAGTTTGTGGCAACTGGCTCTTTTTCACAGGAGAAGGAAGCGATCGCTTCAGTCCAAGCAGATGAGTCCTACTGTTTTGATACGAAAAAGCCAGTTCCAGACTTAGCAATCGAGGTCGTGATCACAAGCGGTGGTTCTGATAAGCTCAGACGATACGAGGCTTTGGGAGTCCAGGAAGTTTGGTTTTGGGAGGATGGCAAAATCAGCATCTATCAGCTCACACCAACCGGGTATCAGGAAGTTAGCGAAAGTCAGATGATTCAAGGCATCGATCTTAACCGACTGGCTCAGTGTGCAGCGATCGAGTCTAGACCTCAAGCGGTCAGAGCGTTTAGGCACAATATCTAATTCAAGACTTATCGAAAAATCTTGGTATATCTGCAATATTAGTACTTCCCCTGAGTGCGATCGCCTACCAACTGTCGTAAAATCGCTGACACATCTATTGTAAATGGCTTTCACTTCGTAGATATATCTACAATGCGGCGATCGCTATGCGGTGCTGAAGCCAGGATACCCAAATGGGTGACGTGGATCATCCATTGATGATAGCTGGTCTACGTTGCCCAAGTTCAGTGTACATTGAACCCATTCTGTTTGATCAAACAGACGAGACCGCAAGCGTTTCACCAAAGCAGCCCACAATCCGACATCGCCCGAATCCGATATTGTTCTGATTTCAATGAGTTCGCATGCATCCAACAGCGCTGGTTGAGTTAGTCGAACACAGTAAGGTGAGCGAAGTTCGGCAGTAAAGCTAACAGAATAGCCTTTAGCAGCACAAGACCCATCTGCCTGACTCAAGACCCGCACAACAGATGTAACCTGTGACGCACCAAAAGGTTTATTGGTTATGACGTTACGCAGATAACTTGGAGAAACGCAGATATTTTCTTGTTGGTTAGGCAATTCCCGGTCAGAGAAACATACTAAAGCGTAATGACTTTCTTTTTTTCTACCGGAGGGCAAGAGTGCGCGGCTTGTGACAAAACAATGAATTGGTAATTGTCGTGTTTGTCCTTGTGCATCGACCCATCCATTCCACAAAACCACGCTAGCTGGCGCTACATCGATTGCCTTTGGTTTACTGGACATTGGAGAAAAAAACGTATGCAAAGATGCTATGTCACGGGTGGCAATTTTAGCGTTCTCCCCTAAGGACTGACCAATTCCCCAAAAGAAATACCCACCACCTAACTGGCGTTCCCATTCCTTCCGGCGAATAATTGCTGGCAGATCTTCACCAGACTCTATTCCCATTTTGGTCCAGCAGAATGTTGGCGGCAGTTGGTTTGTTGTCATAAGCGTCTCCAAGTGGTTAGATTATACCATAAGTTATTCATTAAAGATTAATATATTGCCATAATGACTAGGAGCGAAGACAACTCAATGCAATCAGTAGTGCAGCAGCTACTATCTTGCCTAAAAGCAGATAGTCGCTCTACAAGCGCGATTGCTCGCCTAACTGCTGTGAGCCAACCAACTGTTTCGCGCATGCGTCGTTCAGATGGAAACCGTCAGCGCATCAGCAAATCATTCAATAAACTATGCAATTTCTAC